>VGSX01000418.1 GCA_016874895.1 Deltaproteobacteria bacterium | reverse complement strand
GGGCAGAGGAGAAAGAAGATGCAAAACAATGACCCCCTCCTGATCCATCGGGCTGCCGAAAACTACCACGGCGTGGCCCTCATGGTCCGGGACCCTATTCTGATGCGCTTGGCTGCGGCCTGGCCCCAGGTGAAGCGAAAACTCCCTGAGCCCCCACCCCAGTGTCAGAAGGTGGACCTGGAAGCTCTCTGGCAGAAAACCGAGATCGATTTCCAGGGGTGGGCGGAACTGGCCCAGTTAGAGGCTATCCAGGTTATTACTGGCTGGCAAGTTTTGAAGGCTAACGGCCTCATCATGCCGGATGGCTCGCTGCACCACCTGGCCGACAGCGTTTTAAAGAAAGAAGCCGCCGGGACGCTTATGGCTGAGTTTGGGGTCAAACCAGGAGAAATGAAGAGATGACCAAAGACCCCCACTTTAAACCAGACTGGCCCCTCTTTCTGGCCCTTGACTTCGGCTGGCGTAACAACTTCACCGGCTGGGTGCAGCCGTCGGGAAACGGTGACCGGGTGCTCGTGCTCTACGGCCACTATCAAAAGATGCGCACCAATGAGGAAAATGCCAAGATTGCCATGGCTATTCACCAGGCCCGGGGATATGGCCAGCTCTCCGGTGGCTGGGGCGACCCTTCCAAACCCGAGGCCTTGCGGGCCTATTCCCAGGTATTCGGGGTGGAGATATTGGGGGCGCCTGGCCGGGTAGAGAAGGGCCAGGAGTTGGTCAAGCAATGGCTTAAGGCGGCGCTTATGACCAAGGGGGCTTCCGGTCTGAGCTTCTCCCGGCAATGCCCGAAACGGCTGTTTCAGGAGATGCAGAGCTACAAGGAGCACGTGCCGGGGACGGGGCCACATCATTCGCTGGATGCGCTCCGGTACTTCTTTATAGGGTGGCTGGGGGCATGACCCCTGTCTTAAGTTTGCCAGGGTGAGGGGTATAGGAAAAAGGGAAAATGGGCACCGTTAACGAGGTGAATGAGAGGGCCATACTGGCGATGTCGCTGCGCCGCCGGAACATGACCGTTTCCCAAATTGCCCTCTATCTAAATACAGATGAGCGGTCAGTTTATAGACTGCTCGCCCGGGCCCGCAAACTTTGGGGCCTCATTGCCGACGCCAGCGATTCCAAAACCCGGATCGGCGAAAACCTGGCAGCTTTCGAGGAAATGGAGCGTGTGGCCCTGGAAAAATTCGCCAAGGCCAACCCCAACAGCACTGTAGCCGTGGCTTATTTGAACGCGGCCCGGGATGCCCGGAAGGAGATCAAGCGGCTTCTGCAGGAAGCCGGATTGATGATCAAGGTCGCAGAGGAATTAAGTATAACCGGCATACCCATGGAGAACCCAGTGGTCAGAAAGGCAATCTACGGCGTCCTAAAATTGATCAACGAAACGAGCGACGAAAATGACGAGGCATGAATTAGCGGAGGGATCGCATGAAATCCCTGACAGTCGATTTTGACCCGGCACTCGTCAAGCGGGAACTGCTGGAATACCATATCAAGCAGGGATTCGTAGATGCCGACGAACTGATGGATTTCATCGAGGCCTACTGGAAGCTCCGAGTGCCCCGTGCCCAAGTCTGTCCCGAGCACACCCCACCCGCCGAATACATCGAGGACAGCTTCTTTGAGACGGTCCAGAACGCGGTCTGCTGGGCCAACCGGGGCGGCGGCAAAACTCTTTTGGGGGCCTTGTCCACCTGGTTGGATACAGTTTTTAAAAACCATTGTGCCACCAAGATCCTGGGCGGCTCTCAGGAGCAAAGCAAACGCATGTACGAGCACTTGACCGGGGAGGGGGACGGCTGGGGCATGGTGACCGAGGACTTCCGGCATGTGCTGCGCGGTGAAATGCTGGCTCACCGGACGGTATTGAACAACCAGAGCAACATCCAGATTCTTACTGCCTCAAGCAAAAGCGTCCGCGGTGCCCACCCCCAGAAAATCAAGCTGGATGAGGTTGATGAAATGGACCCGAATATATATGAGGCGGCGCTGTTGGTGCCGCAAACCAAACGGGGCATTAAGGCAAGCATCCAGATCTACTCAACCATGCACCGGGCATATGGCTTGATGAACAAGATCATCACAGAGGCGGCCCAGAGCGGCTACAAGGTTTATAAGTGGTGCATTTTTGATGTCCTTGAGAAGTGTCCGGAGTGGCGGGAATGCGAGACTTGCGACCTTTGGGAAGACTGCCAGGGCAAGGCCAGGCAAGCTGACGGCTTTTACAGTATCGAGGACGCCATCTCTAAAAAGCGCCAGGTCTCCCATGACACCTGGCTCTGTGAAATGCTGTGCCAACAACCCAGCTCAGAGGGATTGATCTATAAAGAGTTCGACATGGCCCTGCATGTCGTTTGATAGTAGATTACGACCTCATATCCACTACGTTTTTCTTATCGGACAGGTGCGTATAGAGGGCAGATATTCTCTATTCTTAAACGAATTGTCATAGAAGGGGATCATTTCATAAAGTTTAATTGGCCTGGAGTGGTTGATCCAGAGAGGCTGCCAGGGCTACCGGGGAAAGTCTCTTGGGAAAAATATTCCTTGACATCTCTCAATGACTA
>VGSX01000417.1 GCA_016874895.1 Deltaproteobacteria bacterium | reverse complement strand
CGTAGATCAGGCCCATCTGCACGGCTGCCAGGGGGTTTTCCAGATCCCGTTCGCCGGAGTAACGGCTCTTGGGCTTGTCGCTCGTAGCCAGCCATTCTTCTTCGGAACCCCAGTAGATGTCCTCCAGGGGCTCCCAGACGTCCACCCGCCCGCCGCCGAAGCCGAAGGTCTTCAGCCCCATCGACTCAATGGCGCAGTTGCCGGCCAGGATCATAAGATCAGCCCAGGAGATTTTGCTGCCGTATTTCTGCTTGATGGGCCAGAGCAGCCGGCGCGCCTTGTCGAGGTTCACATTGTCCGGCCAGCTGTTAAGGGGCGCCAGGCGCTGGGCACCGGACCCCCCGCCCCCGCGACCGTCGCTGATGCGGTAGGTGCCGGCGCTGTGCCACGCCATCCGGATGAAGAGCCCCCCATAGTGACCGTAGTCGGCCGGCCACCAGTCCTGCGAGTCGGTCATCAGCGCATAGAGGTCCTTTTTGACGGCTTCCAGGTCGAGTTTCTTGAATTCCTCAGCGTAGTTGAACTTCTCGCCCATGGGGTTGCTCAGGTGAGAGTGTTGATGCAGAATCTTGAGGTTCACCTGGTTCGGCCACCAGTCCCGGTTCGACATGCCTCTGCGGAAAGTGGGTCTGTTGGCTTTACCCGTTACCGGGCACTTACTTTCTTCACTCATAAAATGTCCTCCTGTCGTTGTCTGGCTCTATAACTGGGCTGCCAGCGATATGGTGCTGTGAATAATAGAATCCCAAAATTATCCGACGCAACTTTTATTTTGAACATTAACTCATAAAAAGCCACTAAGCATTTATTCTTAACTGTAAAAAATAAATACGTATCAATCTCATACCTGATTTTCAGATTTAAATCAACTCGGCCAGCCTCCCAAGACCCTCCAAGGGAGGGAAACCAGAGGACCTTAAGATTCTTTACCTCGCCAAACACTGCAGTCACTCCTGCGTTTGGCATTCTGGACAAATCCCGATAAAATCGAGACGATGGTTGACTATCCGGAATCCGGTCCGGTGGCTTGCCTCCTGGGTTAATTTTTCTATACCCGCCAGCTCCGGGTCCAATATTTTTTTACATTTCAGACAGATGACATGCGGGTGGGGATAGGGCTTATTACCATCGAAGCGGCTGCTTTCCGAAAAGCGGATCTCCAGAACTTCGTTAAGTTCTTTCAGCAAGGCCACGGTCTTGTAAATGGTGGCCAGGCTGGTGGTGGGAAAGACCTCCTTGACCTGGTCGTAGATGCGCTCCACGCCCGGGTGATCCACACTGGCCGCCAAGATCTTAACCACTGCCAATCGCTGCGGCGTCAGCCGGAAATTGCAGGCTTTGAGCCTGGCAAGCATCTGTTCCAGACGGGCTTGTGGGTCGGCCATAATGAGCTATCTCCCGGAGAGAGTTTCTCCTGTTTTTTGATAAAATCATTTTTTATTGATAATTACTCTTTATAAATAAATGATAATTAGTTTTCTGTCAAGAATTTTCGGATACCCATACCCCGTCAACTTCTTCCTGTCCCGGCTGAATTCCAAACCTTGAAGCTCCTTGTGTTCTCTCAGTGACGGTGGTATAGTAAAATTATCTTCCCGCACCGATGTGCAGAACACATTTAGGGTAGAATGCTCAAGCCGATCAGAAAACGGGAGACGACCCACAGGCTGGAACTGATCCTGGCCCTGTACGTGGACCGGGTCAGTCTGGTAGTGGACAAAACGCGTTGTCTAAAATGCGATATCTGTTCCACCGTCTGCCCGCGGCAGGCCGTGAGCATCATAGCCGGGGAGCCAGATCTGGACATCAGTATCGATCCCCGGCTCTGTGTCCTGTGCGAGGTCTGTTCGCACTTCTGCCCCACCGGGGCGGTGCGGCTTTTTTATAACGGCCAGCCCAAGACCATCCTGGCCGACCACCAGGGGCTGGCGCCGTTTTATCCGCCCATCACCCTGGACCGCGCCAAGTGTCCGGAGCCCTGCCCGCCGCTGGCCGAAGGCGACAGCCACTGGTGCCGCACCGAGCGCCGCCTGGTCCCCAACACCCTCACCGGCTGCCCCAAAACCTGCCGGGTCTGCCTCACCGCCTGCCCCCGGCAGGTGGTGCAACTGGCCGAGGCAGGGACCCATGTTTTCCCGGACTCCCAGCTCTGTTTGCGCTGCACCCAGTGCCTCCAGACCTGCCGCACCCAGGCCATTGAGATAACTCCCAAGTTCATCGGGCGGGTGGTCATTCAGGACCAGCTCTGCCCGGCGGCGTGCACCAAATGTATCGATCTGTGCCCGGTCAAGCTCATCGTCCGGGAGGGTGAGCGGGTTTTCGTCAAAACCCAGGTCTGCAGCCTCTGCGGCGTCTGTGGGAATATCTGCCCGGAAGGAGCCATCACCCTTGTCCGGGAAGAGATCGTGGCACAGCCCGGGGAATTTTCCCATGCCTGGGAAGAGGCGGTGGCCAGGTTGATACGAAGGTAAAAGAGGAGGAACAGGCTTTCAACCTGTTCAGCAACGCACAGGCTGGAAGCCTGTGCCACCGGATCCCCTGAACCTTTTGGAGTACATTTCAGCGCACATGACTGA
>VGSX01000416.1 GCA_016874895.1 Deltaproteobacteria bacterium | reverse complement strand
CTGAACCTGGCGCAGCAGGGTTTCGGGGTTTATCTTTTAGAAAAAGATAAGGTCCTGGGGGGGGTGGCCGATCGTTTACACCGCACCATCGAGGGGGTGGACGTCAAGGCCTACCTGGATAAACTGATCGCCGAGGTCACCTCTCACGAGGGGATAGAAGTTCTGACGGAAGCCAGGATCCTCCGGCATCTTGGCAGTAAGGGCAGTTTCCGCACCACCGTGGTGACCGGCTCGTCCCCAGCCGAGCGTATTCTCCAGCACGGGGCTGTCATCCTGGCCACGGGGGGTGGGGAGCACCGGCCCCGGGGATTTTTCTACGGGGAAGATCGGCGCGTGATGACCCAATTGGAGTTGGGGGAGCGGCTCCGGGCTGATCCCCACCTGGCGTCCTCCTGGGAGCGGGTGGCGATGATCCAGTGCGTGGGCTCCCGGAATCCGGAAAATCCCACCTGCAGCCGCATCTGCTGCCAGTCCGCGGTGAAACACGCCCTGGAACTAAAAAACCGGGCCCCTCAGCTCGATGTGGTGATTTTTCATCGGGATGTCAGGACGTATGGCCTGCTGGAGGATTATTATACCCAGGCCCGGGACCGGAAGGTGCTTTTTGAACGGTTCGACCCGGACCGCGCCCCCGAATTAGTACGGGAAGGTGAGAAACTTAAGATAAAATTCTGGGACGCCATCCTGGGGCGCACCATACAATGGCCGGTGGACGCGGTTATCCTGAGCGCCGCGGTGGAGGCCGCCGATACCGGCGAATTGGCCCGCCGCCTGGGCCTTTCCCAGGACGCCCAAGGTTTTTTCAGGGAGTTTCACCCCAAACTGCGGCCGGTGGATGCCCTTATGGAGGGATACTATATCTGTGGCCTGGCCCATAGTCCTAGGCTGCTGAAAGAGGCCGTTACCCAGGGCTTGGCCGCGGCGGGACGGGCCGGGGCCTTCCTGGCCGACATCTCCCAGAAGATCAGTCCCCTGGTGGCCCACGTGGAGCAGGGGCGCTGCGTCGCCTGCCTGGCCTGCGTCCGCTCCTGCCCCTACCACATCCCCCGGATCAACGAGGCAGGGCGGTCCGAAATCAACGACTCCCTGTGCCTGGGGTGCGGCGTCTGCGCCACCGTCTGTCCGGCTCAGGCCATCGGCTTTTCCCACTATGAAGATGAACAACTCCGGGCGGAAATATCCGCCCTGTGAAAAAAGGGCGGCGCGGAGGCCCACCCCACCGGTTTAGTCCGCTGCGGCAAAATGGAGGTCATTATAAAATGCAAGCTACTGTTACTTCGGACAGAAAAAACCCTAAAATAGCCGTCTCCCCGGAACTGGCGGACCGTTGCCTGGCCTGCGGCACCTGTATCGGGAGCTGTCCGGCCACCGAGTCCGTGCCGGGCTGGGACGCCCGCAAGGCCATCCGGGCCCTGGCCCTGGGCCTGGAGCAGGAGGTTGTGGACTCCGCCTGGCCCTGGGTCTGCACCCTGTGCGGTCGCTGTGAATTTAACTGCCCCATGGGGGTGGAGTTGACCAAAACCTTCCGGGCCTGCCGGGGGGCCCGGGCGCGGGATAAGGTGCCGGGAACCCTGCACCAGGGCATCCTCATGAACCTGGAGCGGGGGAATAACTTCGGCATCCCCCAGGAGGATTATCTTCAACTCCTGGCGGAGCTGGGGGTGGAGATGGAAGAAGACCCCGACTACCCCTGCCCCGGCTTCTATGTGCCGGTGGACAAAGAGGGGGCCGAACTGCTGGTGACCATCAATGCCCGGGTGCCCTACACCGAACCGGATAATCTGAAATGGTGGTGGCGGATTTTTTACGCCGCCAGGGAGGACTGGACCCTGCCGGCAGTCAACTGGGATGGGGTGAACTGGGCCCTCTACACCGGCGATGACGCCAGCATGAAGATCGGGGTAAGCCGCATCATCGAAAACGCCCGGCGGCTGAAGGCGCACACCATCCTCTACCCCGAATGAGGCCACGCTTACTATGCAACCCGGTTCGGGTTGACGAAGTGGTTTCCGGAGGTGTTTGAGGAATTTCGGGTCATCAGCATGTTCGACCTCCTCAAGGAGTACTTCGACCAGGGCAGGATCACGGTGGATCCCGGCATCCATACGGAGTTGGCCACCGTCCATGACCCCTGCAACTATGTGCGCAAATCCCAGAAGGCCTTCGGGGTGCATTACGGCGAGACGATCCGCTGGCTGGCGGCCAAGTGTTGCCCCAACCTGGTGGAGATGTGTGTGGACCCCCTGAACAACTACTGCTGCGGCAACGGCGGCGGCGCCCAGGTCATGCCCTACGAGGCCGAACGCCTGAAACACGGGCAGTATAAGGCCGAGCAGATCAAGGCCACCGGGGCTGAACTGGTGATCTCCCCCTGCCACAACTGCCGGGACCAGATCCTGAAGTTCCTGGGCAAGCACTGTGATATGGGCAAATACCGCACCACCAAATATCTCTGGGAGGTCATCGCCGACAGCCTGATCTACGAACCCTGGAGCCCCGCGGAGATCCAGGCGGCGCATCAGGCCCGGGATGAACAGTTTGCAAGGTTCGAGGTGGTGCTGGAGGAGGTCTAAGGCGGCTTTCGGTTTTCA
>VGSX01000415.1 GCA_016874895.1 Deltaproteobacteria bacterium | reverse complement strand
CCTGGCCTGTTTCAATCAGTGCTGCCAGAACCCCACGGTGATTCTCAAACCTTACGACATCCTGCGCCTGCGGCGGCGCCTGGGGATCACTGCCACGGAATTGTTAGAAAAGTACACCACCAGGGTAGTGGAGGATAAATCCCTGCTCCCTTTAGTCCTGCTGGCTACCCGGCGAGAGGACGGCGAAGGCTGCCCCTTTTTGGATACCGAACAGGGGTGCACCGTTTACGAGGATAGACCCGGAGCCTGCCGCCTCTTCCCCCTCACCCAGGGCAGTGCTCTGGCGGGAGTCACCATCGAGGATGCCTATTTCTGCAAACGCCTGGATTTCTGCCAGGGTTTTTCCCAAAGACAGGAATGGACGGTGGCTCAGTGGAAGGCCGACCAGGGACTGGAAGCCTATGACGTCCTGAATCATGACTGGCTGGAAATTATCCTGAAGCGGGGCGCCTTCAATCCCCCTGCGGACGACGCCCGGGCCCAGACCCTCTTTTCCCTGGTGGCCTATGACATCGATAAATTCCGCCGCTTCGTCCTGGAAACGCCTTTTCTGGAGATTTTCGAGATACCGTCTGACGTGGCGGAGGTTCTCGAAAAAAGCGACGAGGACCTCCTGCGCTTCGGCTACAGGTACCTGAAAGTGGTGCTGTTGCGCGAAGACGCCCGGCAGATGAAAGACCCGTGGCAACAGATGCCTTTGCCCTCGACCTGAGGACCTCCGAGGTCTTTTTCCGGGCCGGGTGGGTAGAGGGAATTATGGCACGATATTTACCCAGGCATATCTTGACATTTTAATTTAAAAGGTTATATAATTATAAATTCGGTAGAAAATAACGTCCTAAAAGGAAGGGGGATTGATACCCATGGACTGTTTAACGATTAAGGCAGGAATGCCGTGCAATTTTATGACCAAGAAAGGCTGCTCCTTCAATGGCGGCCAGTGCCATGAGATCATTGACAAATGCGACGGCTGCGACCGCATTTTGAACGTGGACAATGGCAGATTCTGCGCCGCGGTGCCGAATCCGGAGACCAAATGGCGGATGGGGTCCTGTAATTTAGCCACTCACGTCAAGAACGCCACCAAGGGCGGTCAGACCGTGAAAATCAACCCGCTGAAAGCCTCCAAACGCAGTATGCGGAAGTAACCTACCACCCACGGGAGCAGCGCGACGGCCATATTTTGGCCGGCGCGCTGACGATTCTCTTTCCCTTAAGCCAATTTGTCCAAGGCCCCCTGGATCCGTTCCAGACCGGTGGCGATGCGCTCCCGGGAGGTGGCATAGGAAAAACGGATGCACTTATCCTCCCCGAAGCCGATTCCCGCCACCAGGGCCACGTGGGCCTCTTCCAACAGATAGTTTGCCAGGGGGTCGGAGTAGCTGCCCTCCTTATCCGCCTTAATCTTCTGGTAGTAATGCGCAAAATTCGGAAAAACGTAAAAGGCCCCTCCGGGTTTGACGCATTCCACCCCGGGGATCTTGGCCAACCGGGCCAGGATGTCGTCCCGCCGCCAGGCGAATTCCGTGACCATGCGGTCCACCGTATCCTGGGGGCCGCTGATGGCTTCGGCCGCGGCTTTCTGGGCAATGGAGGTGGGATTGGAGGTGCTCTGGCTCTGGAGGTTGGTCATGGCCTTGATGACCGTGGCATCCCCTGCCAGATAGCCGATGCGCCAACCCGTCATGGCGTAGGTCTTGGAAACGCCATTCAGGATAAAGGTCAGTTTCTTCAGTTCCGGGTCCAACTGCGCCAGGTTAACAAACTGCTGGCCGTCGAATAAAATCTTCTCGTAAATATCATCCGAAACTACGAGCAGTTTATGGGCCAAAATAACTTCAGCCAGGGCCGCCAGTTCCTCCCGGGAGTACACCGACCCCGTGGGGTTGGAGGGGCTGTTAAGAATCAGGCCCTTGGTGCGGGGGGTCAGATGGGCTTTCAGGACCTCGGGGGTGAGCTTAAAGCCGTTGGCCTCGGGAGTCGGAACGATTACCGGGGTGGCGTCCGCCAGCTGCAGCATGGGCGGGTAGGAAACCCAGTAGGGGGTGGGCACGATGACCTCATGGCCTTTCTCGAAGAGCACCTGAAACAGGTTGTAGAGGGCGTGTTTGCCGCCGCAGCCCACGATGATCTCTTCATGTTTGTAAGCCAGGCTGTTGTCCCGTTTGAACTTCTGCACGATGGCTTCTTTGAGTTCGGGGATGCCGCCCACCGGCGTATACCGGGTGAAGCCGTCCCGGATGGCCTTGATGGCGGCTTCCTTGATATTCTCCGGGGTATCGAAATCCGGTTCGCCGATGCCGAAGTTGACGATATCGATGCCCTGGGCCAGCATGGCTTTCGCCTTGGTATCGATGGCCAGCGTCGGGGAGGGTTTGATCTGTTTAATGCGCGCCGTTAACACTTTTGCCTCTCCTTTAAAAAAGAAATTCAAAAGTTGATAGTTACAAGAAATTGTGATATCTGTCAACGAGCATTTTATAAACTCCTGACTTTGGACGCCAGCAGATGATGATGATCAAACGTGTCGCTATTGTGGTCAAGAAAAACAGCAGCGCCATCCAGGCAGGGGAGACCCTGGCGAGTTGGTTG
>VGSX01000414.1 GCA_016874895.1 Deltaproteobacteria bacterium | reverse complement strand
CTATGATTGGCGCCGGGAACTGGCCACCTGCGATCCCCAGTACTATCGCTGGGAGCAGCAGATTTTTCTGGAAATGTACCGCCGCGGTCTGGCCTATAAAAAATTGTCCCCGGTGAACTGGTGCGAAACCTGCCAGACGGTGCTGGCCAACGAACAGGTGGAGGAGGGCTGCTGCTGGCGCTGTCGTCAGACCGTGGTGCTCCGGGAACTGGAGCAATGGTTTTTTAAGATCACGGATTATGCCGCGGAGCTGCTGGATTACTGCGACCGCCTGACAGGATGGCCGGAGCGGGTCCTGACCATGCAGCGCAACTGGATCGGCAGATCGCACGGCGCTGAGATTAATTTTCCCTTGGAAAGCCGAAACGATGCCATAACGGTTTTCACCACCCGCCCGGACACGCTGTTCGGGGCCACCTTCATGAGCCTGGCCCCGGAGCACCCCCTGGCTTTGGAGTTGGCCCAAGGCACCTCCCAGGAGGAGGCCGTAGCTGAGTTCATCCATACCTGGAAGCAACGGGACCGGAGCAAGGGGGTCATCGAGGAATTGGTGAAGGAAGGCGTCTTTACCGGCCGATGCTGCCTCAATCCGGTGACGGGTTGGCGTATGCCCATCTATGTGGCCAATTTCGTGCTCATGGAATACGGCTCCGGCGCGGTCATGGCGGTTCCGGCCCATGACCAGCGGGATTTTGAGTTTGCCCAGAAGTACGGGCTGCCCATCGTGCTGGTGATTCAACCACCGGACCGGACCCTGACGGCAGCATCTTTAACTGAGGCTTATGAAGACCCTGGGGTGTTGGTAAATTCCCACCAGTTCAGCGGTATGGCCAGCGAGGCGGCTAAAGAGGCCATTATCCAGGCCCTAATGGAAAAAGGACTGGGCCGCCCCGCAGTCAATTTTCGGCTGAAAGACTGGGGCATTTCCCGGCAGAGGTACTGGGGGGCGCCCATACCCATTATTTACTGCGAGCACTGCGGCCTGCAGCCGGTTCCGGAGGCCGATCTGCCCATCGTGTTGCCCCTGGACGTGGAGATTACCGAGGAGGGCGGCTCCCCTCTGGCAAAACTTGAGTCCTTTATAAAAACTACCTGCCCCGCCTGCCAGGGGCCGGCCCGGCGGGAAAGTGATACCATGGACACCTTTGTGGAGTCCTCCTGGTACTTTCTGCGGTATGCCTGTCCGGATTTTCAAGAGGGCATACTGGACCGCAGCCGGGTGCGCTATTGGTTGGCAGTGGACCAGTACATCGGCGGCATCGAACATGCGGTGCTGCACCTGCTCTATGCCCGGTTTTTTACCAAGATCCTCCGGGAGTTGGGCTATATTGACCTGGACGAACCTTTCACCCGCCTCCTGACCCAGGGCATGGTGCTTTTGGATGGGGCCAAAATGTCTAAATCCAAGGGGAACACCGTGGATCCGGACGACATGATCCAGAAGTATGGGGCCGATACCACCCGGCTTTTCTGCCTGTTTGCCGCGCCGCCGGAGAAGGACCTGGAGTGGTCTGAACAGGGGGTGGCCGGCAGCTATCGGTTCCTGAGCCGGGTGTGGGGGCTGGTGCGGGAGACCTTGGAGCCCCTGCGCCAGGCCAGGCCGTATCAGGGGGACGGAAGCGATCTGCCGGGGGACCTGCGGAATCTTCGACAAAGGGTCCACCAGACCATCCACCGGGTCACCGGCGACATTGAGGCCCGGTTCCATTTCAATACCGCAATTGCCGCCCTGATGGAGCTGGTGAACGATCTCTCTAAATTCCGGGAAGAAGCCGGCCTAGAGGCGCTGGCCGACGGACCGGCCGCGTCGGTGTGGCGGGAGGCCATCGAGGCCCTGGTGCTGCTCCTCAGTCCCATGGCGCCTCACCTGGCCGAGGAATTGTGGCGCAATGCAGGGCATAGCGCCTCTGTCTACCTGGAGCCCTGGCCCCAAGCGGACCCGGCGGCCATGGCCGCGGACACCAGGTTGGTGGTTATTCAGGTGAACGGCAAACTCCGGAGTAAGATGGAAGTGGCGGTTACGGCGGCAGAGGATGAAATTAAGCGCCTAGCCCTGGCGGATAACCGGATTCAGGAAATACTCCAGGGAAAAACCGTTAAAAAGGTCGTGGTGGCTCGGCAAAAACTGGTTAATATCGTGGTGTGAAGGCTGGGGGGAGTTTCTGACATTCCCAAGTACAACTTGGGAACGAAATACAATTAATCGAACTCCCCATGCTATGCCACCGTTTAAGGCAACGGTACTGACCCTGGCCCTTTCCCCAGGGGGCAGGAATATTTCGGAAGGAAAAATGAAAACCAGAGGCAAGCGGCGGGGTGGCACTTTTCTCTTTCTGATGGGGCTGACCTTGTGGTTGCTGGCGTCGGCCTCGGCCTGCGGCTACCGGGTGATGGGATCGGAACCGGTGGGGGAGGGGCAGGTGCGACCCACTTTGGCCATCCCCCCTTTTGAAAACCGGTCCATGGAGGCCGGTCTGGAAACCTTATTCGCCAACGATATGATCCAGGCCTTCCAGGACAGCAAGGTGGTACGGGTTAGATCAGGAGACGGAACCGCGGATTATATGCTCCGGGGCAGCATCAAAAAACTGGAACATTCCTCCACCGCCTA
>VGSX01000413.1 GCA_016874895.1 Deltaproteobacteria bacterium | reverse complement strand
TTGCTGAAAGCTGATTGCTGATAGCTGAACGCCTACAAATTGCTGATAGCTGAACGCCTACAAATAGTTAAGTGAACAGCATTGCCCCCAAATCCCCCTTTAGAAAAGGGGGACTTTTTAATGGAAAGAATCGATTAATTCCGTTTAATATTTTCCTTGATGAACGAAATTATCTGGCCGGTGGTGGTTCCGGGGGTGAAGATATCGGCGATGCCGGCGGCCTTCAGGGCCGGGACGTCCTCCTCCGGGATGATGCCGCCCCCCAGCACCAGGACGTCGTCCACCCCCTTATCCTTGAGCAGTTCGGTGACCCGGGGGAAGAGATAATCGTGGGCCCCGGACAGGCAGCTCATGGCGATGACGTCCGCGTCCTCCTGGATGGCGGCGCTGACGATCTGTTCCGGGGTCTGGCGCAGCCCGGTGTAAATGACTTCCATGCCCGCATCCCGGAGCGCGGCGCAGATGACCTTGATACCCCGGTCATGGCCGTCCAGCCCGGGCTTGGCGGCCAGTACGCGAATTTTTCTTTCAGTCATATAGAGTCTCCTTCGATTGAAAAAGCTGACCGTTGCAAGCCATCTTTACACAAACGGCGCGGCCTCGTATTCCCCGAAAACTTCCCGCAGGGTGTCGCAGATCTCCCCTAAGGTGGCCAAAGACCGCACCGCCTCGAGGATGGGGGGCATGAGGTTGGCCCCGGTCTGGGCCGCTTCCTTGACCCCGGCCAGGGCTTCCTTGACCAGGTGCTGATTACGCTGGCCCTTGAGTTCCCGGAGCCGGTCAACCTGCTGGTCCCGCACGGTGGGATCCACCTTCAGCAATTCCTTGGGCTTCTCTTCCTGGACCTGGAACTTGTTGAGGCCCACGATGATGCGCTCATTGGTTTCTATTTCCTTCTGGAAGCGGTAGGCGCTTTCCTGGATTTCCTTCTGGATATAGCCTTTCTCGATGGCCGCCACCGGGCCGCCCATCTTTTCGATGGTGTCGATGTAGGCCTGGGCCCGGGCCTCGATCTCGTCCGTGAGTTTTTCGATGAAATATGACCCGGCCAGGGGGTCCACCGTGTCGGCCACGCCGGTTTCGTGGGCGATGAGCTGCTGGGTGCGCAGGGCCACCTGCACCGCCTGTTCCGAGGGCAAGGCCAGGGCCTCGTCCATGGAGTTGGTGTGCAAAGACTGGGTGCCGCCCAGGACCGCACTCATGGCCTGGAAGGCCACCCGGACGATGTTGTTCAGGGGCTGCTGGGCCGTCAGGGTGCAGCCGGCCGTCTGGGTGTGGAAGCGCAGCATCATGGTGCGGGGATCCTTGGATCCGAAGCGTTCCTTCATGGTCTTGGCCCAGATTCGCCGGGCTGCCCGGAACTTGGCCACTTCCTCGAAGAAATCCTGGTGCGAGTTAAAGAAGAAAGACAGCCGGGGGCCGAAGGTGTCCACCTCCAGGCCGGCATTGATGGCCGCCTCCACGTAGGCGAAGCCGTTGGCCAGGGTAAAGGCCACCTCCTGCACCGCGGTGGCCCCGGCCTCCCGGATGTGGTAGCCGCTGATGCTGATGGTGTTCCACTGGGGCACTTCCTTGGAGCAGTACTCGAAAATATCCGTGATGATTTTCATGGACGGCCGGGGCGGGAAGATATATGTGCCCCGGGAGGAATATTCTTTCAGGATGTCGTTCTGGATGGTGCCCCGGAGCTTATCGAAGGAGATATTCTGCCGTTCCGCCAGCACCAGGTACATGGCCATGAGGATGGCGGCGGGGGAGTTGATGGTCATGGAGGTGCTGACCTTGTCCAGGGGAATGCCTTTGAACAGGGTTTCCATGTCCCAGAGGGAGTCGATGGCCACGCCCACTTTGCCCACTTCCCCCCGGGCCAGGTCGTGGTCCGAATCAAAGCCGATCTGGGTGGGCAGGTCAAAGGCCACGGACAACCCGGTCTGGCCGGCGTTGAGCAGATAATGATAACGTTCGTTGGTCTCCTGGGCCGAACCGAACCCGGCGTACTGGCGCATGGTCCAGTAGCGGCCCCGGTAGGCGGTGGGCTGCACCGCCCGGGTATAAGGATACTGCCCGGGCAGGCCGAGTTTTGCCATATAGTCAAAATCTTCCAGCTCCAGCGGGGTGTAAACCCGTTCAATGGGGATGCCCGAGGTATTCACGAACTGGGGTTTGCGTTCGGGCATTTTCTGCAAGGTCTTGGCGACCTTCTCCTCGTACTTGGCTTTCGCCTCCTTGATGCGTTCTAAAGCTGACATAGACGCTCCTTCCTCTCCCGGATGAACGGCGCAAAGCTCATCCTCAAGGTTTTTAACTAATAGTGCCGGGTGCGGCAATTTCAGCATTCTGGCGCAAATGCTAAAAAAGCTCCCTTACCAATATAGCCAAACTATGAAAAAGAGAAAACAAGAAAGTGGGGCAGGGGGGATTTTCCTGGCCGCAGGGGAAGGCAGCATTAACACTACCGGCGTCTGAACGGGAAGATGGAGGTGCTTTGGTTTGTCGAGCTGCCGGCCTAAGTGTAGATTCCCTATCACTACGCAGCTTTTTTCTCAGGCGTTGGAATTGTGGGGTTTCATAAATCCTCAAGCCTCAACTCCGTCAGGTGCCCGGCCTCCCTTTCAGCTTTA
>VGSX01000412.1 GCA_016874895.1 Deltaproteobacteria bacterium | reverse complement strand
CGGTGAACCGCCGGAGGTTCCGGCGATGCCGGTGACGGCGACGCCCAGGGAGGCCCGGAACAGGCTCACCACCCCCATGGCCATGGCCAGG
Source organism: Deltaproteobacteria bacterium (assembly GCA_016874895.1). Taxonomy (GTDB): domain Bacteria; phylum Desulfobacterota; class Desulfobaccia; order Desulfobaccales; family Desulfobaccaceae; genus Desulfobacca. The sequence continues at coordinate 2,558 of VGSX01000412.1, read as the reverse complement.
GCCGTGGGGGCGCTCACTGCGCCATGGGTTTGCAAGATATCCGAGGGCACCTGCAGGAGGTCCATTTTGGCCTGATTGCTGTAGGTCACCACGCCTCCCTGGAAATAGTCAGAACTGCCGGGGACATTGGTGAGGCGATGGCAGATGAGACCGCCGCTGCAGGATTCCGCCACGGCCAGGGTCAGGCCTTGGGCCCGCAACCGCCGGCCCACGTCAGCCTCTAGGGTCTCCCCGAGAGAACCCAGGTAGGCGTTCCCTGCCTGGGTGGCCAGGCCCTGGGCCAATTCGTTGAGTCTGGCCGCCACATCCTGGGACTGGGGGCCCCGCAGGGTCAGGGTCAGGTGATTTTCGGGAAAGTTCGGGTAATAGCCTACGCTGAGGCCCGCCTCGTCCTCATCCAAACCCTGGAGCAGGCTTTCCAGCTCGGTTTCGTGAAGGCCGAAAAAGCGCAGGGTGCGCTGACAGACGGTCTCCCCCCCGGCCGCGAGCCGCAACAGGGACGGCAAGACATGGGTGTCGAACAGCAGTTGCATCTCCCGGGGCACCCCCGGCAGAAAATATAGCCAGTTGTCCTCATATTTCAGGTAAAAACCGCAGGCCGACCCTCCCGGGTCGATGACAAGGGCCCCCTGGGGCACCTGGGCCAGCCGGGCGAAGCGCTCCTCCCAGGTGAGGCCCCGTTCCTTGAAACACTCCCGGAGCCGCTGCAGCAGATACTCATCCTGGCGCACCGGCAGGCCCAATGCCGCCGCAGTGGCCGCCACGGTGATATCATCCGCGGTGGGACCCAGCCCCCCCGTGACAATGATAAACTGCGACCGGCCCAGGGCCCGCAGCAGGGCTTCCTGAAACACCGGGGCGGCATCTCCCAGGAAGGTGATGCCCTGAACATTAAGCCCGGCTTCGTGCAGGCGGGCGGCGATATAGCGGGCATTGACGTCGGCCACCCGGCCGCTGATGAGTTCGTTGCCGGTGCAGATTATTTCACCGATAAATCCGACAGCTCTCACGAAGGAAAAATCCTGATCAGAATCCAGAGGATTAGACCGGCGAAGAGGCCGGCCACGACATCATCCAGGACGATTCCCAGACCCCCTCCCACGTGGTCGTTGATGAAACCGATGGGAAAGGGTTTGATGATGTCAAACAGTCGGAACAGGAGCACGCCGAGCCCCAGCCAGTATATCTGGCGGGGGCAGGCTGCCAGGGCGATGAGTTGTCCCAGCACTTCGTCCAGGACGATTACTGAAGCGTCCGTCTGCCTCAGATACATCTCGGCCTGACCGCAGACATAGACGCTCAGACCGCCCAGGAGCAATACCGCCAGGCCATAGCCCAAAGGACCCAGAGGGGACAGCAGCCACCACAGGGGCACGGCCGCCAGCGAGCCCCAGGTGCCGGGCATGACGGGCAGCTTGCCCACCCCGAACCAGGTAGCCAGCAGGAGGATCAGACTTTCCCGGCTCATCAGACGGCAGGGGTTAAACGCCGGGCTAATAATACAGTTTTTAGTTGAAAATACACGGACATGCCTCTGCTGTCAAGGGTTGGGGCCGATGGCTGGAAGCCTCGGGAGGAAACATTAACTTGTTTTTTCTGCCCTGAATACATCATAATAATAATACCATATTCCGAAGCAGTGGGCGAGTATAAGAAAAAATCCCTGGCACAGGAAGGAAATTTCACACCATGGCTGGCAAACTCCTGGCAGTGGCGGTCTCCGGTATCATGTTGGCCGCGGCCCTGCCGAAATTCAATCTGACCTATTTCCTCTGGGGCGGCCTGCTACCGTTCCTCTGGGCTCTTCAGGGGGTCCGGGGCCGCAAGGCCTTCCTGCTGGGTTTCTGTCACGGCCTGGCCCAGAACGTGTTCATGCTGTACTGGATAATATACGTCACCGTGGTTTACGGCAAACTTCCGGCTCCGGTGGGGGTTGCGGTTCTCCTGCTGCTGGCGGGGTATCTCAGTCTGTTCCGGGGGTTCTGGGCCTGGCTGTACGCCTGGGGAGAACAGCGGGGGCTAGGCGGTTACTGGTGGGGGCCGGCCCTGTGGGTCAGCCTGGAATTCCTCCAGGCCTACCTGTTCACCGGCTTTCCCTGGATGCTGTTGGGCTACGGCCTGCACCAATCCCCCTATATGCTGCAACTGGTGGATATTACCGGCGTCTACGGCCTGAGCGCCCTGATTATCCTGGTCAACATCGCCATCTACCAGCTTTTTATGGGCTGGGCCGGCCAGCGCCCGGGGCTCCGGCCGGCGGTGGTGGCGGTGGTGTGCGTTATCGCCACCCTGGCGTACGGGTATATCCGGCTGCCGGAGGTGCGCCGCCAGATGGCCCAGAGCCCCACGGTGAAAGTAGCCGTGGTGCAGGGCAATATCGAGCAGGGCCGGAAATGGGACCCCCAGTATCAGGGTGAAACCATTGCCATCTACGGTGAGTTGACCGGAAAAACCAAGCTCCAGGACCCCGTTCTGGTGGTCTGGCCGGAGACCGCGGCCCCGTTCTTCTATATGCGGGAAAAGGACTTGTCCTCCCGGGTGGACGACATCGCCCGCCA
>VGSX01000411.1 GCA_016874895.1 Deltaproteobacteria bacterium | reverse complement strand
GCCCTTTTCTCGCGGCCTGGGGGTTGACCCGGCCCATTTCCGTCGTTTCTTGAAGGGCAAACGGCGCTGGCGGATGGATTACCTGGAGAAGGTGGCCGAAGGGCTGGGGATGTCGCTGGAAGAGTTGCTCACCGGGCCCAAGCCCCAACCTGAGGTCCTGCAGCCCATTATCACTGTGGTGGGCGAGTATGCCAGGCCCCCTGAGGGTCTAATGATCGACGAGTATTTTGCCGTACCGCTGGTGGAGGGCCGCATCGCCGCCGGACATGCCGGGGCCATCCCCGGGGATTATGTCACTTCCATGGTCTGGGTCTACAAGCCCGAAATCGGCCGGCGCCAGCACCACAACCTGCGGGCCGTCAAGCTGGCCAATAATGCCACCTCCATGGAACCCACCATCCGTCGGGGTTCCATTGTCATCATCGACCCTGCCGAAATCACTATCAGAAAAGGGATTTATGCGGTGCGTCTGGACCAATTCGAAGGGGCCTGCTCCATCAAGCGTGTGAAGGAAAGCGCAGACTTCTGGTTTTTTCTATCGGACAACCCTGAAGTGGAGCCGATAGTCATGAAAAAAGAGCGGGATCACAACCCCATCATCGGGCGGGTGATCTGGTCGTGGACAAGCTGGGTGAGGTAGGAAGACTATGAAATGGATCAGTTTCCTGGGCAGTGACTTTGCCAACCACCTTACTCTAATTCAAGCAGTGAGCTCTAATCTTCTAGTTAAAAGAATTTTATCCTTACCTTCAGTCATAAGATTTTTATATAACGATTTCACAATTGATTCACTAACAACATCCAAAAATCGGAACGCTGAAGCCGCCAGATACAAACGCTCAAGCTCAAACGCCAACCATCTTCTGCTTAAAGACTCGGAAACAGCACCGGTTGTGTTGGAACCGGCAAATACATCAAGAACAATATCCCCTGGCTCGGTGAGAAACTTGATAAAGAATTCAGGGATTTTTTCCGGGAACCTGGCTGGATGCCCTCCGATTCCCACCATCTTACAGCATCTAAGATATTGCGAATTGCTCTCAGTGTTGGGAATTTGGAGAAGGTTCGGGGGAATTGCGCCACCCTTATCTTCCGCAAAACGCCCGCTGATATCATGGCCGGAAGGGCGCTTCTTAGGGGAATAGTACTTCTCGCTATTCTGAAGCAGAAGCTGCATTCTGTCTGAGTAAGGGATTAAGACATTTCTGACATTGGCCTTTGGAAAATCAGTCTTCGAAAACCACCAGATCGTGTTAACTGCATCTTTGGCCCTGATTTTTCTTTTGTTGACCCATTCAATAGGGGAGGGAAGTTTGCTGGGGTTAAACCAAAAAAATTCTTCCGCCAGATTCCAGCCAAACTCATCACACATCTTGATAAGGACACGGTAGTTATATAACGAGCGAACGGGCCTCCCTTTCCTATAAGCTCCGCCCAGATCGAGCACAAAGCTCCCAGTAGACTTGATAACCCGCTTAATTTCTAATGCGAACGATAGGAGCCAGTCGACATATTCTTCCTGGTCAACATTCCCATACTCTTTTTGCCGCTGAAGTGCGAATGGAGGAGAGGTAATAACCAAGTCGATAGAATCGCTGGGTATCTTTTGCAAAAGCATAAGAGCATCCCCCAAGTATGCCGCCCCGTAATGAGTTTTATAGAGGGGATTACCCAGTGCAAATGATTCCATCAATACTCCTCCAAGCCATAAATCCAACTGGTCATGATTTTCCAGAGTACGGTTACCGCAAAATACACTTCGGGATCACGGTTCTTTAGCCGTTCAATCTCATGGACAAACTTCTGTTGGTCTTGAGTTCCAAGAAGGTAAGCCGCCCATTGCCGGGCATCATCGTCTACCATTAAATTTATCACATCTTCAAGTTGAAATCTTCCCGATTTGCTCAAAGCCCAGGATATGCCGGGGCGTTCAATCGGCTGACTTTGGGGGAACTTCCTCAGGATTTCAGGCGAAAATTCTTCGCCCAGTTTTGCCAGTGCGCGGGCGGCTTCCGCCCTGATACCCTGGTTCACCGAGACAAAGCTTCGTATTAAAGTGTCTATCGCCGATCTGTCATGCAGTTCTCCCAAGGACCAGGCCGCCCCGGCGCGTATCTCAGGATTCTGATCCCTATCCATCAATACCTTGGAAAGTATCTCTGAAGACCTGATTGCAGAAATTTCCCCTAAAATGATAACCGCCTCTAATCTATTCTGAAGATACTCATCGACCAAGCATCGCTCAATGAAGGACCATCCCTGTTCATTCTCATGGCGGGCCAAGCTGGCGGCGACTTCTAGTTTCACATAGATATGTTCATCAGGATCGGAAAGCTTATTAGACAACGCTTGGTCAATGTCACCGCTTGCCGGGAAAACTGATAGAGCTTTGGCTGAGGCGTACCGTTCACTTAAGGAGGAACTGGCTAGGTGTTCAGTATAATGGGCATGAGTAATGTTTCGGGGGCAGGGAAAATCCCTGGCAATAGGTACTGCTGCGGCAAGGACTTGGTTCTCAACTATAGGATCGCCCTCTTGAACCAAAGGGAAAAGCTTCAGCCCCTGCTTCAAAAGACTCAGGCTAATCACCCGATTGTCACCCGAACGCCGGTATTGAATCCTCTCATCGGTAATAGAGGCCACCATCCCTGCAGCCTTTG
>VGSX01000410.1 GCA_016874895.1 Deltaproteobacteria bacterium | reverse complement strand
ATAGCCGAATAATTCCGACTCAATTAATTCCGCCGGGATGGCGCCGCAATTGACGGCCAGAAATGGTTTGTCTTTCCTGGGGCTGGCTTGATGAATGGCCCTGGCCAACAGTTCCTTCCCGGTCCCAGACTCCCCCTCAATGAGAACCGGCACTGACCTTGGGGCCACCAGTCTAGCTTTGGCGATCACCCGCTGCATGGCCTCACAACGGTGAACAATGTCGGAAAATTCCGGGGCTTCCGGCGGCAAGCCCGCCCCTAAGCGTTTCAGTTCCTGATCCGGCTGGCGCAACAGATCCGGGATAAATTCCGCCGAAATATCAAAGGGGACCGAGGCGGTGCGGATGCCGTGCTCCCGGGAAGACTCGATCAGTTCGGCGGGAAAACGCGTTTTGGCCAGAATGATCCAGACCGCCGCCATGGCCGGAGTGCCGGGGCTGAGATGAAAGGTAAGGCTGATATCTTCGCCATAGGTTTTTCGGAGCTCGGAAACCCGTTTGACTGCCGCCTGGTAAATATCCCCGAAGTGAGTGGGGGTGGTAAGCTTCTCGTGGTGCAAGGCGATCTTGGCGGTTGTTAATCCGGCCAGCCACTCAGGATACCCCATGGCATCCTTAAGTGGGTAATTATTGAGGATGGTCACCGCGTCGTAGGCCCGGGTTTTGACCGCCTCACCGATGGGGCCCAAACCCACCTGGTCGGGCTCCCGCATGGCCCGCACATCCGTCCACCCCAACCAACAGATCAATATTTTAGTCATAACTGAAGATTATACAAATAAATTTATTCTTATAAAAGAAAACGTGTTCTTTTGTCGCCCCGAAACTGCCGGAAAATATTTTAATATACTGGTATTATTTATGTTTTCAAATCCATCGGCATCTGGCACACAAGTTGAATAAAGCTAAGCCGAAGGGTGCTGAGATACATTTTTAAATCGCTCAGAGGGAGGTCTTATGGAAAACGATCAGGATTTCTGCCAGGGAAGCAGGTTCCTCACCATGTGCAGCGTCTGCCACGGCATCCGGCAGGAGGAGGAATGGCTGACGATTGAAAGATTTTTACTGCTAAAGATGACTGATATTCAAGGAATCAGCCATTCACTCTGTCCTGCTTGCGCTATCGAACACTATGGGCAATTCCTTTAATATGCTGCCTTCAACATGTCGAGACAATAGCTTGCGGCCAATCCGGAGCACAACTTCAGGAAAGGAGCAGACCATGTGCCAGCCAGAAGAAACGGCCCTGCAATATGCCTTCATCCGCCTCCCGGTCATGGTCATGGCTGTGGATGCCCAGGGGAACATTGTCGCCTGGAACCTGGAATGTGAGAGGGTTACTGGCTATTTATCTGCGGAAGTGACCAATCCCATTTGGGCCAGGCTCATATCTTGCCCGGATTTGGCCTTCCGCCAGAATCTCTTGGCTCAATGGCAGCTCCGAGGGGATGAACACCTGGAGTGGGAGGGAAAGATTACCACGAAAGCAGGAGAGTCAAAAACCATTCTTTGGTCGATCCCACCCCAACATTACGAGGTTCCCGGATGGTCCGCCTGGGTTATGGGGCTGGAGATCAGCCCCGCAGGATAATATCCTCTCCACCGCAGGGGTCAAACTATGTCGCCGCAGGTTAAGATTCGCAGTTTCGTAATGATTGTCATGGCCTTGGGTCTGCTTCAAGGCTGCGCCACCATTATTCACGGCACCACTCAGGATGTGGCCATCACCACCGATCCTGCTGGCGCGGAACTGGTGGTGGATGGTCGGGAGCGATATCGCTCACCGGCCAAAATAACCATGAAACGGAAAGAAGACCATGTCGTGGAGGTCAATAAGGCGGGCTTCCAGAAGGAAACGGTCAATATCAAAAGCGTCCTGAGCGGCGCGGTGGCCGGCAATATCATCGCCGGCGGCCTTATCGGTTGGGGAGTTGATGCAGTTTCGGGTGGCCAATATCGGCTAGTCCCTGAGCATATTAACCTGCGTCTCCGGCCTTTGGGGGCCTTAGATAGTGGGAAAGAGACCGGCTTCGGAGACTCTTTGGAAGAAAAATTGGATCAACTGGCCGAGTTGAAAGCGAAGGGGAAAATTTCCGCCGATGAATATTCCCATATGCGCAAAAGCCTGCTTGATAAAGCCGATAAAAGCGCTATTTCGGCTCCCAGAAAGGAAATCCCATCAGAACCCATCCCGGAGCCGCCTCAACCGGCACCGCTGCCGCCACCGGCAGCACCGGTAAAAGATCAAGCAGCCCCCGAGGTTTCCTGCGGCCCTTAGCAGCAGAGAGAGGCGAGAGAGATGACAGGGGAGAAATCAAGTGAAAAGATACCGGTTCAGCGTGTTGATCGAACAGGACGAGGAGGGTTATTTAGAAGCCACCGTTCCAGCCCTGAGAAGCTGTTACACTCAGGCCCGCACCCTGGAAGAGCTATTGCCTCGGGTAAAGGAAGTTATCGAACTTTGCATCCAAAAAGAAAAACCAGTGACGCTGGTATTCCAAGGGATACAGCAGGTGGAAGTGGAGGTATGAGCCGGCTGCCGGCGGTAACTGGCCGCCAGGTGATCCAGTTTTTAGAGTCGCTGGGTTTCCGCCAAAGTCAGCAACATGGAAGTCATCTATTCTTGCACCATGCAGACGGACGTGCCGGTGCACCAGGGGGAAGATC
>VGSX01000409.1 GCA_016874895.1 Deltaproteobacteria bacterium | reverse complement strand
TTCCGGCATCTGGACTCAAAAAATATTGCCCCGGCCGGCAAAGACATGAATAACTGCAGCGCCTGCCATCATCAGTTTGATGAGGCCGGGCAGAGGCTCGTTTATGTCAAGGGTCAGGAAAACAGTTGCCGCTACTGCCACCTGGACCAGGCCCAGGACGGGGCCATCAGCCTGCAGCAAGCCTCGCATCAGCAATGTCTCAACTGTCACCTGACGCTGGCCCGGAAGGGGGTGGACAAACCCATGCCCCTGAGTTGCCGGGAGTGCCACGGGGCTGCCGCCCAGATGGAGTTGGCCAAGAAAAACAAGGGAATTGTGGCGGGATTAAAGGGTCAGGAGATTCCCCGCCTGCAACGGGGCCAGCCCGATGCCACCCTGGTGATGTATAATCCTCAAAAAGCGCCGGGCAAAAGCGATAAACTCGTCACCATGCCGCCGGTGCCGTTCAATCATGCGGCCCATGAGAAATATAACGATTCCTGCCGGGTCTGCCACCATGCGGCCATGGACTCCTGCAGTTCCTGCCACACTTTGGGAGGGGCCACAGAAGGCGGTTTCGTGACCTTCGAGCAGGCCATGCACCGCCGCACCAGCCAGCAGAGCTGCATCGGCTGCCACGCGGCGACCCAACAGGCCAGGGCCGACTGCGCCGGCTGTCATAACAGCATCAGCCAGGCCCAGACTCCGGACCTGGCCTCCTGCCAGCAATGCCATACGCCCATAACCGGCGTGGTTTCCTCGCCCCAGCAGAAAGCCGCCATGGCCGCAAGCCTGTTGGAGAATCGAAGGGCTGCCGGGACCTTTCCAATGAACGATATCCCCGACAAAGTGGTGATCAAGGGCTTATCTGACCAGTATAAACCGGTGGAAATGAAACACCGCAAGCATGTCCTGGACCTCATGAAGGGAATGGAGAACAGCCATTTGGCGGCTCATTTTCATGCCGATCCCGGCACCATGTGCCAGGGTTGCCATCATAACAGCCCGGCTTCCAAGACGCCGCCGGCCTGTGTGAGCTGTCATCCCAAGACTCAGGGGGTGGCGGCCGGGGCCATGGAGCCCAGCCGTCCGGGACTGCAGGCGGCTTATCACGGTCAGTGTATGAGCTGCCATCGGGATATGGGCGTCAAACCGGCAGCTACATCCTGTAACGAATGCCACCAGCCGAAGCAGCAGAAAGCGGCCTTGGTCCGTTAAGAGAAGGAGTGTGTCCATGTTACGAAGAACGTTTCTGGGCCTGCTTGGAGCCGCCAGTGTGGGGGCCGTTATGGGCAAGACGGTCCAGGCGGCGGGATTAAAACATTTCCAAGGGCATACGGGAAGCAACGGGGTTCTTTTCGACGCCACCCGGTGCATCGGCTGCCGGAGTTGCGAGGCGGCCTGCAACCAGGTCAACGGCTTGCCGGCCCCGGCCCAGCCCTTTAATGACCTGAGCGTCCTGGACTTGAAGCGCCGCACCAACGCCGCGGCCTATACGGTGGTCAACCGCTACGATAACCTTCCGGGCGTGGCGGGCCCCATCTTCCGGAAGAATCAATGTCAGCACTGTCTGGAGCCGGCCTGCGCCTCGGCGTGTTTCGTGGCGGCCTTTGCCAAAACTCCCCAGGGCGCGGTCACCTATGACCCTTCCGTCTGCGTGGGCTGCCGCTACTGCATGATCGCCTGCCCCTTCGAGATTCCCGCCTATGAATATAATGAACCCCTGACCCCCCGGGTCATGAAGTGCACCATGTGCTACCCGCAGATCATGTCCGGCCGGTTGACCGTGCCGGGGTGCGTGGGCGCCTGCCCCACCGAGGCCCTGGTCTATGGCCAGCGCACGGACCTGATCCGCATCGCCCGGGAAAGATTCGCCGCCTTCCCCAACCGCTATCTTAACCACATCTATGGGGAGCGCGAAATGGGGGGCACCAATTGGCTCTATATCTCCGGGGTGCCCTTCCGCCATATCGGTCTGCGGGAGGATCTGGGCGTTACCCCGGCCCCGGAATTTACCTCCGGCGCCCTGGCCGCAGTGCCCATCATCGCGGTGGTCTGGCCGGTGCTCTTGACCGGCATCTATGCGGTGCAGAACCGCAAGGAAAAAATCGCCGCCGAGGAAAAGAAGCAGGCAGTGGCCGAAGCCCTGGCCAAGGCCCAGGCGGCCGCCAAGGCGGAGTTGGATAAGGCTCTGACCAAGGCCGAGACCGACAAGAAGTCGGCCATCGAGCGGGAGGTCAAAAAGGCCCTGGAGGAAGCTGCTAAAGCCCAAACCGAGGCCGAGGGCAAAACCGAGGAGGGCGAGTAAGATGTCCACCGAACCGACTGACCTGAAAAAAACTCTGTTCACCCCCTTCAACGTCGTGGTGGGCGCCATCCTGTTCCTGGGCCTGGTGGTCACCGTGCTCCGCTTCACCCAAGGGCTGGGCACCGTCACCAACCTGGACGACAACAATCCCTGGGGTATCTGGATCAGTTTCGACCTGCTCTGCGGTGTGGCCCTGGCGGCCGGGGGATATACTACTTCGGCGGCCTGCTACGTGTTCGGGCTGAAGCGCTACCACTCTGCCGTGCGGCCGGCCATCCTGACGGCCTTCCTGGGCTACGCCCTGGTGGTCTTTGCCCTGCATTACGACGTGGGCCGTCCCTGGCGGCTGCCGTATCCCTTCTTTGTGCAGTCCGGCCCCACTTCGGTGCTCTTTG
>VGSX01000408.1 GCA_016874895.1 Deltaproteobacteria bacterium | reverse complement strand
TACGGGGGAGAGCTTTGACTGGTCCCTGGCCCGGGAAGCCAAACAATACGGCTCCATCGTGCTGGCCGGGGGCTTAAACCCGGATAATGTCGCTGCAGCTATCCGGGTAGCCTCACCCCAGGCGGTGGATGTGGCCGGCGGGGTGGAGGCCTCTCCCGGGAAAAAAGACCATGCCAGGCTGCGGGCCTTTTTCCGGGCCGTGGCTGCGGCCGCTTGGGAGGGGGAGAAGTAAGTCCTGAAGCATGCGGTTATGGTAAAAAATTCACCGCAGAGACGCTGAGGGCGCAGAGAAAAAATGTAGGTTCGGATTTCTGGCGGAAAGCTGATTGCTGACCGCTGACAGCCTTTTTAGGAGGAAAAGAGTGTTACCAGATAAACATGGCCATTTCGGCCGATTCGGGGGGCGTTTCGTCCCGGAGACATTGATGCCGGCCCTGCTGGAGCTGGAGGAGGCCTACAGCCGCATCCGGCGGGACCCGGAATTTAAAAAGGAGCTGGCCGGGCTGCTCAAAGATTACGTAGGCCGGCCGTCGCCCCTGTATTTCGCCCGGCACCTCACCGAGGCGCTGGGAGGGCCCAAAGTTTACTTAAAAAGGGAGGACCTTAACCACACCGGGGCCCACAAGATCAATAACACCCTGGGCCAGGGGCTGCTGGCGCAGCGCATGGGCAAAAAACGGGTGATTGCCGAGACCGGGGCCGGCCAGCACGGGGTGGCCACGGCCACGGTGGCCGCGCTCCTGGGCATGGAATGCGATATTTACATGGGCACGGAGGACATCCGCCGGCAGCGGCTCAACGTCATCCGCATGAAGCTCCTGGGGGCCAGAGTGATACCGGTGGAGTCCGGCAGCTGCACCCTCAAAGACGCCATGAACGAGGCCATCCGGGATTGGGTAACCAACGTCCGGCATACTCATTACGTCATCGGCTCGGTGGCCGGGCCGCACCCCTACCCGCGGCTGGTCCGGGATTTTCAGTCCGTCATCGGCCAGGAAACCAGGGCCCAGATGCGCCAGCAGGAAGGCCGGCTGCCGGATTGCCTGGTGGCCTGCGTGGGCGGTGGCAGCAATGCCATGGGCCTGTTTTATCCCTTTCTCAAAGATCAGGTGCGCTTCATCGGGGTGGAGGCCGCCGGCCACGGCATCGACTCCGGGCACCATTCCGCCACCCTGGTGGCCGGAGAGGTGGGGGTGCTGCACGGGGCCTGCAGCTATCTCCTCCAGGACCCCTGGGGCAACATCCGGGAGGCCCACTCCCTGGCCCCGGGCCTGGATTACCCCGGTGTCGGCCCGGAGCATTCTTATTTTAAGGAGACCGGCCGGGCCCAGTACGTGGCCATCAATGACCAGGAAGCTTTAGAAGGATTTAAATTGCTCTCCCGGACCGAGGGCATCCTGCCGGCCCTGGAGAGCGCCCATGCCGTGGCCTACGTGCAGAAGGCCGCCGGGGAATTCAAGCCGGGTGAACTCGTGGTCATCAACCTTTCCGGCCGGGGGGACAAAGACGTGGAAGCCGTGGCCGAACTCGTGGAGGCGCAATGAAAAAGATCAACGCCATGTTCAAACGGCTGGCCGCCCGAAATGAAAAAGCTTTAATTCCCTATATCACTGCAGGCGACCCGGATCTGGACACCACCCGCGGCCTGGTCCTGGAAATGGCCCGGCGGGGGGCCGATCTCATCGAACTGGGCATCCCCTTTTCCGACCCCCTGGCCGACGGGCCCACCATCCAGGCCGCCTGTCAACGGGCCCTGCGGCAGGAGGTCAACCTGCCCAAGATCATCGATCTGGTGCGCGCCCTGCGCCGGGAAACCGACATCCCCCTGGTGCTCATGGGGTATTACAATCCTATCCTGTCCTACGGGTTGGATCGCCTGGCCCGGGACGCGGCCCAGGCCGGGGTCAACGGTTTTATCATCCCGGACCTGCCGGGGGAGGAGGCCCGGGATTGGCATCGGGCCGCCTGCGACGCCGGGGTGGCCCCGATTTTCCTGGCTGCGCCCACCAGCGGTCCCAGCCGCATCCGGAAGATCGGGGCTTTAACCAGAGGTTTTCTCTATTACGTCTCGGTGACGGGCATTACCGGAGCCCGGGCCGGTCTGCCGGAGGATTTGAAAACTGCCCTGGCGGAGGTGCGGACTTTGATCAAGTGCCCCCTGGCGGTGGGATTCGGCATTTCCACCCCGGAGCAGGTCCGGGACCTGGCCCCCCTCGTGGACGGCGTCGTGGTGGGCAGCGCCATCGTGCAGCGCCTGGCCTGCCGCACCGATGCCGCAGTGGTGCGGGAGATCGGGGATTTTGTGGCCGAATTGAAGGCGCCGTTGCGATAAATGAAGAGGGAAAAGGGAAGAGGGAAAAGGGAAGGGGGAAAAGGGAAGAGGGAAAAGGGATTAGGGATTTGGCTGGAAACCCCCAGTAGCACAGACCTCCAGGTCTGTGCCAGTCCAGAGCCGGGAGTAGGGCGGGAAAGCTAAGCGCATCCCGCCTTTAGCTCTGGAAACCAGAAACCGGAAACATCCCCTCCGCAGACTAGGCCGTGCTGCTCATGCGGCCCAGGTAGGCTTCCAGGACCAGGGGGTTGCGGCGGACGCTGTCCGGGGAGCCCTGGGCGATGCCGCGGCCGCCGTCCAGGACCACCACGTGGTCGGAAATGGTCATGACCAGGTCCATGTCGTGCTCCACCAGGAGGATGGTCTGGCCGGCCAGGCGGAGTTGTCGGATA
>VGSX01000407.1 GCA_016874895.1 Deltaproteobacteria bacterium | reverse complement strand
CTGTCCCAGGCCACGGGGATTTATTTTTTCCCCTCCACGGAATGGGTCCTGAGCCTGGACCGGTTCATCCGCCTCCTGGGTATCAGGCGGGTCTTGGAAGTAGGGGCCGGTCGGGGCTACCTGGCCGCGGCCCTGGCCCCCTGGCTGACGCCGCAAGGCCTGGCTTTCAGGGCCGTGGACAAGGCCCTGGGGGAATTTGAGAGCGGGCTCCCCCGGCACCCGGTGGTGGAAATCGCAGATGCCCTCGGCGCGGTGCAGGCTTTTCACCCCGACCTGGTGATTTACGCCTGGCCGCCTCCCGGCCAGTCTATTCTCCCCCTCTGCCAGAGCCCCGGGGTGCGTTACGTGCTGCTCCTGGGCGAGGAGGGCGGCGGCTGCACCGGTGATCCCGCAGACTGGCACAGCTGGCCCCACCGCCGGTCCTCCCGGCTATCCCGCCTGGGAGTGGGGCGGACGGGCCGCCGGCAGCAGGCCGCGGTATTTTTTTACGGCGCGGCCAGCTCTTATAATTGTGCCAATTCCTCCTGAAAGGCTCGCAAAGTCTTATACCCGATCTTGAGAGTGGTCAAATAATTCGACCACTCACCTTTTTGTCGTCCTTATAATACCCGTATCCCCGGTCATAGATGGTGGAGCCGGCAAATTTTTTGATCTGACTGGCGCTGAGGTCTTTTAACACTGCCTTACTCCCGTACATGTTGTTTTAACGTTCACAAACCGTCCCATATAGTTCCTGCCAGCCCAGGCTAAAGGCCCTTGCCACCAGTTTTTCTCTCCCTCCCATTCCCTTTTCCCTTCTCCCTCTTCCCTTATTTTAACGCGTCAGCCAGCGTCGATCCCGGACGGTGAAGAAGGCGTAAGGGTAAATCCACTGGAAGAGGAAAAAGGCATAGTAGCTGTAGATAACGCCGTAGACAAATTCCAGGTCCCGTTCCAGGCAGAGGTAGTAGACCAGGCCGAACAGGGACATGACGCCCAACAAGGCCATGATCTTAAAAAAGATGAGGGGATAGAGCAGCACCGAGGTGATAAAAAAGCTGAAGGCCAGAATGAGCATGGGCAGCTCCATCTGGGTCAGGAAGAAGTCCAGGATGGGCATGAGCCGGTGTTTGGTGCGGTAACGGGTGAACAGGTAGCCCAGTTGGACAAAGGATTCCCGCACATTGCCCCTTTCCCAGCGGAGATACATGTTGACCACGCCAGGGTAAGTCTCGGGGACAATGGTGTAAACCCTGGCGGTGCGCTGGTAGCAGGTGTACCAGCCGTTACGCAGGACAAAATTGGTCAGGGCCCGGTCTTCGCTGTGCACACAGGGCGCGCCCAGAAAGGTTTGACGACGCCAGGCCTCCAGGTGGGGCAGGAGGGCCTCCCGGCGGTAGGCCGCCAGGGAGCCGGGGGTGCAGGCCACGGTTTTATAAGTAGATTGGGCGGCCCGGAGGAAGTCCAGGTTCACGTAGCGCACCCATTGCATCTTGCCCATGAGGCTGGCGTGCCGGTTATAGACCCGGACGTTCCCCGCCACTGCGCCGATGCTGGCATCTCTTTGTAAGGGGGCCACCAGGTGTTTGAGGGCCGATTTCTCGATGACGCTGTCAGAATCCACGGTGACGAAAACCTCCCCCCGCCCCTGGGTAAACCCGGCGTACAGGCCTTCTTTTTTTCCCCGGTTGTGGGGGAAGCGGATGGTTTTAATCAGATGGGGATAGCGCTGCCGGGCCCGGTGGATGTAATCCCAGGTGTCGTCCGTGGAGCCGTCGTCGATGCAGATGATCTCGAGTTTTTCCGGGGGATAAGCGGCCTGGGCCACGGAATAGAGGGAGTGCTCCACCATGGCGCCCTCGTTGTAAGCCGGGATGATAACCGTCAGGGTCGGCAGGCCAGAATCTTGTAAGGGATAAGGCCGGTAGGAGGCCCAGAGGGCGGTGCGCAGGAGTTGGAAAAGGAGCAGAAGCACGGTGTAGCCGGCCACCGCCCCGGCGAGGCTGGCGGTATAGGTCCGGCCCTGGAAGAGGCGCCAGTAGGCCTCCCAGGACCCCAGGCGCAGCGAGGCCGCCAGGCACAGGAGCAGGACCAGGGGAACCCCGATCTTGACGGCCAGATCCCACCGGCAGATCCACCCACCGGCTTCCTGGGGCTGCCCCAGATGGCGTTTCAGACCTGGAGGCATGGCTCCTCAATCATCCCACAACCTCAAGGATATCGATTCAACCGAGCCCATGGCGAATTTGACCTCCAACCAACTTAACCATAAACGCAACCGCCCCTTTTGGCAATGGGCCAGGATCAGTTTTTCTGCTCGCCAGAGCCCCCTGAGGTCGGTGACGAGATAGCTTTACTTCAGGAAAACATAAGGATTTTACGACATCTTATTGAAGCCAGAGAAATTTTTTCGTATAATAATGCAACTTTTTACCAGATGAGAGACACTGACGCCAACCTTTGTTTTAGGAGATATTACATGACCGATATACTTCATCAAGTTGCCCATGATCCCTTCTGGTTCCGGGATTGTTTCCTGATGCGGATGCCCATCGGCCTCAGGGCCAGCAACCTCCGGGAACTGCTGCAGGCGCTGCGGGACGTCTCAGAAGACGTGCTGCATTACCACATGTTCCAATCTCGTCTGGCCCTCACCGACCCGGAGGTGGAATATCCCAATGACTTCGCCCTGTGGGCCGCTGAGGCCCTGCAAGATACCAAGCTTGCCGAAAAGCTTAGCGCCTTCGACCCCTTCGATTACACCGATATG
>VGSX01000406.1 GCA_016874895.1 Deltaproteobacteria bacterium | reverse complement strand
TCCGGGCGGCCTTAAGGCGACTTGCTACCCTCAACCAGCACTACGGCGGGGGGGAACCCCCTTTGGACTACCGGGGCCTGGTGGCCCGGGCCCAGGCGGTGGCCATCACAAACTCCAGCTTGCGGTGGTTCGACTGGGAGCGCTATTCCAACCGCCAGGATAAGGCCATGTTCATGGGCGGCATGGTCGGCGCCATCACCTACCAAGGAAACCTGGCCGAATTCCTCCCCCTCCTGCGCTACGCCGAAAAAGTCCACCTGGGCAAAGCCACCACCTTCGGCCTGGGGAAGATAAAGATAGAAGAGAAGCCATCCGAGTCACCCGAAAAGAGAGGAGTTGCCACATGGATGAAACGGTATTAAAGATTTCTCTGGCAGCGTTTCTGCATGATATCGGAAAATTTGCGGACAAACAAGCAATGGGAATTTCAGAAGATTTTCTCAACAAGCATGCCGATCTATACCAACCTGCTTTTAAGGGGCAATATTCTCATGCGCATGCAGTGTATACTGTTGCCTTCATCGAGAATCTGAGTGAATTACTGCCGCCCGAATGTAATCAGCCCCAATGGGGCGAGGGCGATTCATTTATCAACCTGGCAGCCTCCCATCACAGACCGGAGACGCCGCTGCAATGGATCATTGCCCTGGCCGACCGTGTAAGCAGTGGCTGGGATCGCGAGACATTTGACCAGGAATACAATTATCAGATTCCTTGGAAAGATTATAAGAAAACCAGACTGGTTCCGATTTTTGAGCAGTTGCGAGTAGAGTCGGAGATGGTTAGACCCACCAAGGAAGGTTTTACCTATCATTATGCCCTCCGCCCTCTTTCCCCGGGGACAATCTTTCCTGTGGTCAGGTCCGAAGATGCCGAAATCTCCTTAATCGAGAGGGAGCTCGGAAACATTGACCTGATTAGAAGGGATTGCAACCTCCACACCACGATCTGCACTTCCAGCAAACCCCCGTTCTTGGAAAAACAGGTAGCCGTAGCGGAGGCGAAACACCACAGCCAGACGGTTTCTCCCGACAGGCGCAACCCGGTTTCATCGGCAGGCAGCACCTCCGCCGGTTTAATCTGCTGGCCGATTTCATCATACCAGGCAAAAAAGAGAGCGCCCAGGCGGCCACCAGACCGCCTTCTGAGAGGCGAAAAGGTAGCTTTTGTAAGGCGTCCGGCACCGGGGGGGCGAACATTTTCTGACACGGCGGGCACCTATGCCGAGGAATGGTGTGCTCGGTTACCACCGGTTCCATATCGGCAATATCTTCGATCACCCGGTTGCGCCGTTCGCTGGGCTGGCCCACAGGCTGTCCCACAGTCAGGGCAACAGTTCAATGGCGGGTGCTCCTGATGATGCGTAATGGATGGCAACTGGCGAGAATGGCCCTGATTACCTGCCTTGGCTTAGGGCTTTATCCGGCGTTTGGGGGCGGCCGGTTTTTCATAAACCGGAACCATGTCAGAGGGGGTCGACGGTGTCATGATCGAATTCTCTGCCTGCCGAGAGACCTCAGAGATCACTCGGTCCGAGAGGATCATGAGGGCATAAATAACCGCTTCCCTCCCCAAAGCATAAATATGCGCGGCCTGCTCTTCGGTCAGAGGCCCGGTGAGGTCGAAAGTGAATTTCTGTGCCTGCGTCGTTGCCACAGGATCTATTGTATATATTTTTCACATTTGTACAAAGTCGCTTGTGAAATTTGATAAATTTATTGATCTCCTCAGATGACTGAAGCGTTACTCATTTTTTAAATTACTAACATTCTCTAATCTCAATACTATTTTTTTCTTGTGGTCAAATTCCAGCTAAACGGCATCCGGCTGGCGAAAATGAGTATGAAGAATGTGGGCTTTAAACCAGGAAAAAAACATTCGCCAAGTTGGGAGCAATTTGTATAATATGAAATAGGTTATTGGGAAAGGTGCGAAGCACATTTTGACAATCGGCACAATGAATGAAGCATGTGCTATTCCCGAAGAGTTTGAGATGTTTTTGGGCCATGGTGATTCAATGACAGGTGATTGTGGCAATACCGGTGGATTCGGGAAATTGAGAACTGGCGACGTGATTTTTGCCCGGAGAAAAGATACTCTCCCCGTGGCCGGACGGCTTTGTAGGACTGGCGTAGCAGAACCAGAAGGCTTTCTCCCGGCATGACCTATCGGTCTTTGTGACCTTGTAACAATTCAGCGAACTGAGTAAAAGGCGAGAGCTAACTCGCCCTTGAACCAAAATCCTTTTGCAATCAGGATAAAATAGGATCATCGGTGGCACAGGCTGGAAGCCTGTTCCACCGTGAACCCTCAGCATACTGAAATGTTACGTTACCTTAAGTCGTTTCAGGCTGACTGTCTATAAGACTGTAGGCTTTAAGTAGTAAATCGTCTCGCATCTACTCGTGTAGTTTTTCCCATGGCTTTCCTTCTGCGCGGACCTGAATGTATGGCGGCAAATAAGCTTATCTAGTGGTAAAGACAGGGAAACATGAAGGGAACTATTGAATCTGAGAAGATTACCCTGTCCGAGAGGGTTGTTACAGGGGAATCGGGTGGTTCATCTGCCACACAAAGCGTTTAGTTCATGAATTAGCTAACTAACCTTGGAGAACTACGCGAACCCTTTTTGAGTATAAAAAAAGCGCCTGTAGCTCAGCGGGATAGAGCAACGGACTTCTAATCCGTAGGCCGCAGGTTCGAGCCCTGCCAGGCGCGCCAGAAATATCAAGGGGTTGGCTGGAATGAGCTAACCCTTTTTTGGCTCTTGGGCAA
>VGSX01000405.1 GCA_016874895.1 Deltaproteobacteria bacterium | reverse complement strand
ACTGAAACAGCTACGGCCCCTCTTTAACCTGGTGGGAGTGGCAACAGGGATAAAAAAATTAGCCACGTTTGACCAGACCTTAACTTCTGCCTTGGAGTTTTGGCTCAAAGAGTATCAGGTGCCCACCTGCAAAACGCCCAGCGAATATCCCCTCTTAACCCGAACCGAACAACTGCATCGTGGAAGCACATCCAAAAACTTGATTATCGACGGGGGTATCGAACTGAAGGCTCTCATCAATGATATCAACGATGGAGTCATCGCAGTTCTCCGGGATGTAATAACAAAGTCCCGCCCCCAACCCACGGCATGGAAATGGCGTGTACCCCTGGAAGGCTGGCATGCCCCCGCCGGTGCTGGTTGGGGCGAGGATAAGGTTTCGGGAGAAACGGAAGCGATCATAAAGGAAAACAAAAAAATCGGCTGCACTTTCACTTCCACGTTTTCAACAGTAGGCCAGCCCACCTCTTATAAAGATCGTCTTATGGAATCATCGCGGCCTCCGCCAAGCCGCGGCATGTCAGACGTGAGCCTCAACAATACCCTTACTCCACAACGGCTATCCTCCAGCGTAGGCGGTGTCATGCTCCGGGGGGCGGCGAAGGTGGCCGGGGCTCGGGAGGCCCAGCTAGACCTGAGTTACGGAAACTTCTCCCTGGTGATTGATGGAGAAAACGCCCGGCTGACTCCGGAGGCCTTTCGCAGGTTCATCACCGCGCTGTGGTCCGTGTATTACACCGACCAGGACCCCGGTGTGTCCATTGACCCCATCGAGCCGGGGGGCAAGAAACACCTGGTGCGCTATATCGGCAACGTGGTGAACAACGACCTGGGCCGGGTGATGCGGGAAGCCGACTACCTCATGAAAAAATGGGCCGTGGGCACGGAAAAGCCCAACCTCCCCGGGTTTAAGGACGTGGACGCCCTCACCGCCCGGCATGGCCTGCGTCTCTTGGGGGCGTCCCGCCGCTTCTGGTTCGTCCCTGAGGACATCAGCTTTAAAGAAGGCGGGGGGCTTCTGCTCTTTGACCAGGGCCGTATGACCCTGAAGACCGAATATCGCTTCCAGGATCAAGGGGTCAGGGCTGAACCTGCGGACGAGGCCTTCGCCAAGTTTTTTACGGAAAAATATCATACCGAAATCATCAAAAAATACCCCGTCTATGACGAGCTCATGGAATATGCCAAAATGGTGAGCCTGGCCAACTACTTAAAAGAAAAGGGCGTGCCCCTCTTCTGGTTTCTGCTGGCCAATAAAGACCAGGTGATGGTGGAAGACTCCCCGGGCACGGTGGACGCCCTGGTCAAGGGCTCCCGCCACTTTGAAGGGGTTTATATTGAAGGGGGAGTGGACCTCAAGTCCCAGGGACGCTATGTTCTGGATCAGCAGGCCGCCCAGGCGCTCCAGCAAGCTGTGACGAAATCCCGGCCGGGGGGTGGGGACACCACCCTCACCGCTAGAGGCGCAGTGGTCCCGGAAACCTCACCCCAACCTCCCGCCACCCCCGTTTCCTTTACGGTGGGGGAAAAAAGTTACACCACCGTGCCTCAACATTCCCTGACCTCCGGCCGGGACCGGCGGGGCCGGCGATACCAGACGGACCTGGCCCTGCGCCAGGGGAAAGGGCCGGGCCTGGAGCTGGTGCGCTACTTCAATCCCCACCGGCAAGAGGCGGGGGAATTCGGCAACGGCTGGCACCTCCTCATTCCCTACCGCATCAAGCCGTTTGGATCAACCACGAGGCAATTCAAGAACGTCGTTCTGCCTGAGCGGCTGATCCTGGTCAACTTGATGTCCGGGGAGGAAGAGGTCCTCACCTTTAACACCGAGCGTTATGCCGTGGCCGGCTATGTGCCGGAAAAGCTAGAGAAAAGCCAGGTGGTGGGCCTATTTCTCCTGACGGACGCCTCCTACCGGTTGGCGGACAAGCTGGGGAACGAATTCTGGTTTGACCAGGCCGGCTTTCTGACCGACATGATTTTCTCCAAAGATCATCATATCCGCCTGGAATATGTGCGCCACCCCAAGGATTTTGCCGACTATGCCGGTTATCAGCTCCAGCCCCTGGGGCAGGAGCGGGTTGATTTCCTGAGCCTTACCCTGCCCAAGCAGATGGAATTGGTGAATCTGACTTCCGGGGAGAAAGAGGTCTTCACCTTCAGTTCTCAAGGAGAGGTGGTTGGCTATGGGCCCGCACGGGAAAAAGGCCCCTATCAGTTCCTGGCCCTGATGAACAACGCCACCTTCCGGCTCCTCAAAGAAGACGGGACTGAGATCCCCTTCGACGGCAAGGGCCGCTTTGCCGGGTTGGCCAGCCTTCCCGACCACCCCCTGGCCAAGTCCATCTCCCTGGGGGACCAAAAGATCACCTTTTCTTACACTTTCGGGAAAAAAGGCAATGTCCTCATCGCCAGCGCCCATTGGGAAAACAAGGCCCAGGGGACCAAACCCGTGTGTGTGGCACAATATGGCTATGACGAGGCAGGCAGACTGGCGAAGGTGGAAAGTCCCGACCGCCGGACGGCCCACCTGGAGCCTTTCGATGCAGGGCCCCTGCTCCTTTCTGACAACCGGGATCGATAGGCGTTTTTCCTAAATTTTCACGATGCCCTCGAAGTCCGCCAGCCGCAGGAGACGTTGACGCCGCTTCCGGGTAACGATAACGATCTGAGACCGGTTGGCTAAACTTCACATCCTCTGGTGGATCAGGTAACTTTTTTGACTCATAAAATTGTTGCGCAATAATTTTTAAATAAGGAGGAGCAACATCATGACAAAAACCATGAAGG
>VGSX01000404.1 GCA_016874895.1 Deltaproteobacteria bacterium | reverse complement strand
CAGTGCAAAGACCGGAGCGACAGCCGGAAGCGAGCGAAAACGTCCGTCATTAATGCCAGGATTTCCGCCGCCGGGGTCCCCTTGTTGCAGCCCACCCCGGCCGCCAGGTTTCTGGGCCGGAGCCGCAGCCAGCCCGGCGGCCAGGGGTATTCCCGGCAGCCCACATAGACCGCGGGGCCGGGCCGGGCCAAAGTCTCCGGGCTTTCCGGCTGGCTCTGAAAATAATCTTCCTGGCCCGGCAGCTCCCGCCCCAGGCAGCCGCCGGGATCAACCAGCCGGACCTTCTGGCCTTTGAGCAGGGCCAGATGAATATCTTTCACCGCGGGGAGATTCTCCAGGCCCCATCCCAGCCGGGCCGCCAGGGCATCCAAGGCCGGCAGGCCCTGCACGTCCGTGGCTGTGGTGATGACCGGCGTGGCGCCCAGCAGCGCGGCCAGGCTGCGGGCCAGGTCATTGGCCCCCCCCAGATGGCCCGACAGCAGGCTGATGGCGAACCGGCCCGCCTCATCCATGACCACCACGGCCGGGTCCCGGTCCTTGCCCCGGAGCAAAGGCGCCACGTGACGCACCACGATACCCGCAGCCATGATACAGATTAGGGGACAGGCGTTTCGAAATGCCCCGGCAAAAACGTCCTTGAGGGACCGGAAGGCCCGGGCCTCCGGATATTCCGGCCCAAACGCCTCCGGCAGCCACAGCTCCGCCCCGGGCATGCTCTCATGCAGGCGGCGCCCTAAAGCGGCCCCTTGGGGGGTGAGGGCGACAATACCAACGACCGGAGGGTCTGGCCGAGCCATTATGGAGTTTTTGCCTCCCGGTAGCCGTGACTGAAGGAGCCGTCATAGAGCTTGGAGCGCCCTGCCGTCTCTCCTGCGGCCAGGGCCGGGCCCACCAGGATAAGCGCCTGGCGCCTGATCCCGGCCTCCTGGACCTGCCCCGCGATGGTGGCCAGGGTTCCCCGGATGATCTCCTCGTCCGGCCAACTGGCCCGGTAGACCACGGCCACCGGCGTCTCGGGCCCATACTGGGGCAGAAGCTGCTCCACCACTTTATCTATGAGCTGCACGCTGAGATAAATCACCAGGGTGGCCCGATGCCTGGCCAGTTTATCCAGGGATTCGGCCTCGGGCACCGGGGTGCGGCCCGCGGCCCGGGTGTAAATCACCGTCTGGGTGACCTCTGGGATGGTCAACTCCTGGGCCAGGGCCGCAGCCGCGGCCGCCCCCGCAGTGACCCCGGGAATCACCCGGTACGGCACCTGGGCCTGTTGCAGCAAGACGATCTGTTCCTGGATGGCGCTGTACAGGCTCGGGTCGCCGGTGTGCAGCCGCACGGCCCGCAGTCCCTCCTGATGGGCCGCAGTGAGACGGCCGACAATGATTTCCAGGTCCAAAGAAGCGGTATCTACCTTCTCGGCCTCGGGCCGGGCATGCGCCAGCAGGTCCGCCGGGATCAGGGAACCGGTGTAAAGGATGAGATCGGCCTGGGCCAGGGCCCGCTGCCCTTTCAGGGTGATCAACTCCGGGTCGCCGGGCCCGGCGCCCACAAACAGGACAGGATGAAGCTCTTGCATAATTACGGTTCCTTGGCCTCCGCGGCGATGATCCAGACCGGGTTGAGGGCCTGGAGATAGACGCTCCCGGCCAGGGGGCGGCCGCGGCTGATCTGCACCTGGCAGACTTCCGCTTCCCAGCCCCGGGCCTCCAGCACCGCCAACGCCGTGTGCCAGGTGGCTAAAAGCGTGGCCGTGAGTATCAGCCTCCCCTTAGGCTTAATCTGCGTCAAGACAGTCTCAATAATTTCGGTTAGCCGCGTCCCGCCGCCGCCGATAAAAACCCGGTCCGGCCAGGGGAGGCCGGCCAGACAGTCCGGGGCCTCGCCACAGATAACCTCCAGGTTCATGGCCCGAAAATGCCTTTTATTGGCCGTGATCTGCCGGACCCGCTCCGGCTGCCGCTCTATGGCGAAAACCCGGCCCCCCGGCACCAGCAGGCCGGCCTCCAGCCCCACCGAGCCGCACCCGGCTCCCACGTCCCAGACCACCTGGCCGGGCAACAGCCGCAGCTTGGCCAACACCACGGCCCGAATCTCGCTCTTGGTGATCAGCCCCGCCTCATGCTCCAGGTCTGCTTCCGGCAGGCCCAGGTGCAGCCGGGGTGCCAGTTCCCCCGGTTCCGCCAGAAGAACTACGAGATTTAAATCGGCAAAACTGCGCCCCGCCGCCTCCGCCGGGTTCAGCCAGGTGAGGCGCTGGGTTGCTTCGCCCAGATTTTCCACAACGCCCAGGCGGTAATGAGAAATACCAGCATTGAGCAATAGCCGGGCCACTTCCCCCGGCCCCTGCGCCCCGGCGGTGTAAACAATAATTTTCGCAGCCCGGCCCAACACCCCGGTCAAGTGCTCCGCGCCCCGGCCGTGCAGACTGACCACCGTCGCGTCGTCCCAGGGGATCTTCACCAGGGCCGCGGCGCTCTGCACCGCGGTGATATTCGGATGCACCACCACATTATCCCCGCCCAAAAACTCCGTGAGCCGGCGGCCGATGCCATAAAAATAAGGATCCCCGGAGGCCAGCACCACCACCCGGCGGGTGGCCGCGGCTTCTTTGATGGCTTGCAAAGCCCCGGCCACATCCCGGCCGATGACGATCTGCTGCCCGGCTTGGGCAGGGACCAGGTCCAGGTGACGGCGCCCCCCGGCCAGGACCTCGGCCGCTTCGATGAGCTGCCAGGCCTTGGGGGTAAGGTCTGCGGCGGACATGCCCAGACCTATGAGGTGGACGGGAATCATCATTT
>VGSX01000403.1 GCA_016874895.1 Deltaproteobacteria bacterium | reverse complement strand
TACCACATTCCCCAGTGCCAGGTCAGCAGTTTTGCGGGCGGCTTCATGCACTACGTTAAGTTGGTTGCGAAGCTGCCCCGTGGTGCCGGCCTGGTCAATGGACCGCAGGATGCGTTCCCAGAAGCGGCGACGAACGGGCAACAGGGGGTAATCCAATACAAAGGAAGCGCTGTCATCGGATCGGTGCTCCAATTTGGTTCCCATCAGGTGACGGGAGATTTCCCCCAGGTGCTCGGTCATGATTTGGTTGATGGGGGCTATCCGGTCCGGCTTTTTCGCCAGGATTACCCGCCTGATAACGGTTTCCACGTCGGTGTCCGATAATTCTATGGGCACTGGGAAGCGTCCCTGGAGCTTCTGTAATAAGGGGGTGCCGGTTAATGCCGTTTGCCCGGTGGCTACGAAAAGAAGCCGTCCCGCAAACTTTTTACAGCAGGCTTCCGTCAATTCCTGGATTTTATATGCCCGGTCAGTATTTTCCCCGATGTACTGCTGGACTTCATCCAAGGCGATAAGGGTCAAGGGAAGGCGCCCTTCTCGCTCCAGGGCATCTTGCATGACATCCACCATCTCCTTGTTGGAGATGTCCTCCACGTTGGGATATTGGTTCTTGAGGAGGGCATGCACTTCCTGGGCATTAGGGGCGAAATCCGGATAGACCGTTAGCAATGCCTGAGCGATATAAGGGGAAACATAGAGATTGCGGAGTTCGGTGTCCCAATTGCGGCCTGCCTGGCTAATCGCTGCTTTCATGGGCTCCAGGAAGCCATTATCCCGCAACCAGATTACAAACCTGGCCAAAGGATATTGTTCCGGGAGGTCCACTGACTTAAAAACCATGGCCAAGAGAGCCATCCGCACGTTGTCGCCGGCTCCGGCACCCAAGGTGCCTGAGGCAGCGTGCAAATCTCCCATACGTTTCCCCTGGGTCGAAAGTTCTTTCAGGGGATCGGCTACCTCAGCCGGCAGTCGAGTTAGCCCCCTGGCGGTGGCCCCATCTTGGGGGAAGACAAAGTCAGTCAAGAGAGCGCGAAGCATTTTAATGAAATGCGACTTGCCGCTGCCGAAAAAGCCGCTTACCCACACCCCTGGTTGCTCGGGCCGATCAAGATTCGCCAAGTAGGTTTCGAGAATGTGTTTCAACCCCCGGGCATACTCCCCTTCACAGACAAATGTTTCCAATTCATAACGGAGGGTGCGAAACTCCTCTATTGATCGTTCATCCGTGACAGTCGCCACGCCGTTATTGAGCAGAAGGTTCTGATCCGGGTCTTTGACGTAGATTTCTCGATTTTTCATGGATTCTACATTCCTTCATCTGCGGTGATGGGCACGGATAAGTAATTCCAGCCATCCCGAGCATCCAGTAGCCGATAATTATTATTTTCATATTCTCCGGGGAAGAAGACCAACAAGCGTCCGCGAATATTGTTGGCCACGGTGTTGATGACCTCCGAGACTTTCAAGAAGCCAAAGAGGCTGGCGATCCCCATGACGGCCACGATAGAGTTGGTGGTGGAACCATCATTGGTCAACACTGCCTCCAAGTTTTGGATTATCTGATCACGGAAATCACTGAGCAGGATGTCTAAGTCCTCAGGGGAGCGAAAATAGCTCTCCCGATATTCCTGCCCTGCCATCCAATGGGGGAAGCTATCGGTGAGATCAACGAGTTGCCACCCGTGGCCCGCCCCTTTGGTGGCCAGCTCAAACTCTCCGATTCGAGCCCGAATGCGCCGCTCATCGGTTTTATCATAAATAACGAACCAGACACGCTGCGGCCCAGCCAATTGCTGATCCCAGGGCAGTTCGACAAAGCGTTGGTAGCGCTTTAACAGGCGGTCAACCCTGCTCACGGATAAGCTCCTGTTCCTCTTGTGTCAGCAGGTCCGGGAAAAGGATGTCGATAACCCCTCCGGCGCTCTTATAGACCAGCAACCCACGCCGGGATGCATCGACCACTAACTGAACAACATGTTCCAGCGGTCTATCCAAAAGTTTAACCCAAACGGTATCAAAAAGCCGCTGGGCCCGTTTCCCTTCCAGATATCCGATGAAGATGGCAAAGGCAGCGTTTGCCGGGGTAGCCACCGGATGGGATCGAACCTTGTGTGCTCTTCCGGTAAGGTGCCCTGATTGAGTCCAGGATGAGGCGGCATTGCGGGCCACTTTGTTCAGGATTGACTGATTAAACCGGCCCTCCACTGCCGGCGCCAACTCAGCTTCGATGCGTTCTGTAGTTACTGTCTCGCCTTGCCTCGTTGATAAAATTGCCGGGGCTGTTAAGCGTAGCAGTGGGTCTCGGGCAAAGGCGCATAAGAAAGCCAGCAGCGGCCTTCCTTCATTGTCCGCGGTCCAGAAAAATCTCATCGCTCGGTAAAGTGGGATGCTGGGGTCTAACCCGTACATCTCGCTCAAACGTCTAGCGCTATATTCCCTAGTGGAGACGGTCCGCTTCCCTAAAATATTATCTCTGATGATTGCGTCAAAGTGAGCCCTTTTGGGGGCGTCCGGAGGCAAGGTATTCAGCAACAACCGCAATTCTGCCAGCATGATCGTGCGACTGGAATGGGTTCCCCGGTCGCCAATCCGAAACCCAAGGCGCTCCTGAATCTTTCGGCCCTGGTCCGTTATTCCCCTCAAAGATTCCTCCATAAGATTATTCAGACCATAGATATTTGGCAGTGTCAAACGATTTTGTTTTAAGGCAAGATGCTGCTTGTAACGGCGTGGTAAGAAGGTTATTAACAGCCTCCTCTGCCAGGAAAATCATAGAAAAGTGTATACTGCCCCCCTCCCTTGAGGCTGA
>VGSX01000402.1 GCA_016874895.1 Deltaproteobacteria bacterium | reverse complement strand
GGAGCACGGTCTGGGTCAAGCCCCGGAGCACCAGGACCTCTCCCAGGTTCTCCCAGGCGATCTCCTGCTCCCGGGGGGAAGGCCAGCGCCAGACCCGGACCACCCCCCGGGAGGTTACCCGGTACTCCTGGCCGTACTTCTGGTAGATCACCGCGGCCAGGACAATGAGCCCCAGGAGGGTCCCCAACCAGACGGGCAGCCCCACCTCGGGGTTGAGCCGGGGGCCCAAGAAAACCAGGGCCATGGCCACGAAATAGACAAAAAACGCCCGGGCGCAGGGTTTGAACACCAGGTCGCCCGAAGTGGACATTTCCTTTTCAGCCATGATTATGCCTCCCGTGCGTATAATAGCTACTCGGTTATTCTTCATTGAGTTTGGCGATTAATGCTAAAAAGATAGAGGGGGCAAGGATCTTGATTCCCTGATAATTTTTTAAATCGGTAAGATGGTGGTCGCCCGAAATGATAAAGTCGGCCTGGCCTTCTACGGCACATACGAGAATGCGGTTGTCCGGATCATCATCAATAACCGAAATGCGGTTCTTGGGGTTGACTGATTTTGAGAAGGTTTTTAGCCAAACCTCAGCCGCTTCAACTTTTTCACGTGTCCAGAAAAACTTATCAACCAGAATACGTCTCGTTTCATTGACTATATGCCTTGAAGTGAAGTTGGCTACCTCTCCTGAAGCCACCAGTATCAAAATTTTGGCGGGATTGCTCGTTGGAAAGTTGAGGCCAGACACGATGACATTGGTATCAAGCACTGCTTTAAGCATCGGCTGGTTCGGCCCGATACTCGTCAATGAAGCGCTGGACGTCTTCCTCCTTTAAGCTAAGCTCTGTGGCTTTTTTTAGGCCGTAGCGCTGCAGACGTCTGAGTTCCATTTCGGCAATATACCGCCGGAGGGCTTCTCGCATGAGTTCGCTCCGGGTGCGGTTCTCCTCCTTGGCGATCTTCTCGGCCGCCTCGATGGCTTCCGCGATCTCCTGGTTGTCCACTCCTGCCATCTTTCCCCAAATCTCTTTAAGAGCCTGCAAAGCGGAGCTTCGGTCTTCTTGCAGCTGCTGGAATCTTTCCATGTCCACCAGGGCGGCCAAAGGTTTGCCGGCCCGTTCGATGATATATGCGTCGCCCCGGATAGACACTTCATTCAAAAGTTGGCCCAAATTCTGCCGGGCCTTCATCGCAGAAATCTTTTTCAGCATGGCCATCGCCTTCTCTATTAATTATTATGGATTATATAACTAGTATAGTTAATGGGGTATAGCTGTCAAGTCAGAGTTAGGGAGTCCTCAAAATATCATGGGTGCCTAGCCGCCTGAGGATGCATACTTCACCCGCGATTTGGAAGGTAAAGCGGTATCCTTGAGTGATCCTGCCTTCCCAAATGTCTCGAGGATCTTGCATTTTTTTGATATTCAGGGATGGATGACGCCGGTTGCTCAGGAAAAGCTTTAATTGTTTATCTACCGCCCGTTGCAGTTGGCTTGGAAGCGCTTGATAATCCTTGATAAAACTGTGCGTGAACCAGAGCTTCATTGCGGAGTTTTCTTCAAAGCTCTTAAAGCGTCTGGCGCATTCTCAAACGGCCCCACCATCTTACCCTCGGCAATGTCTTTATCCGCTTCCGCTTCCTTCTCCTGCCACTCTTTCGTGAAAAAATATTCCTGGTCCGGGTGAATCACCTTGACCGGCCTTATCACTAAAGTATCGTCCTGGATGTCCACCTCCACGTAGTCCCCGACGGTCAGCCGAATGATCCTCCTCAGATTCTGAGGTATGGTAATTTGGTAGTTCCTTTTCACTTTGACCAGTTCCATCTTGCACTCCTTACCATGCTCCTTGGCCGGGGCCTGCGACTTTGTCATAAATTTATATAATTAGAAATAATGATTATCATAATTTATGAAAAAATTCAACTTAGATGACTTTCTCTTTTTTACTTCGGACTTTTCAGTACACCACCCGAAAATCCATCTGGTCCCCGACGTAGGCCTGCCACTCCACCTCCACCCGGGTCACGTAGGCAGACGGCGGGCCTTTACGGCACCAGGCGAGCATGTTCTCCAACACCCGTTTGTCGCCCTCGAACCAGGCCTCCACCCGGCCGTCCGGGAGGTTCCGGGCCCAGCCGGTCAGCCCCCGGGCCCGGGCCTCGTCCCGGGTGGAGGCCCGGAAGAACACCCCCTGGACCCGTCCCTCAATCACCACGTGGACCCGCGCCTTATCCGCCATCAC
The DNA here is from genome assembly GCA_016874895.1 of Deltaproteobacteria bacterium. GTDB lineage: Bacteria > Desulfobacterota > Desulfobaccia > Desulfobaccales > Desulfobaccaceae > Desulfobacca. Next base: position 579 of record VGSX01000402.1, on the reverse strand, counting down.
GTGCTCCTCTTAAGTAATTCCCCGAACTCCGCCTCATTCAGGACGGTCACCTCCAGCTCCCGGGCTTTGGCCAGCTTGCTGCCGGGATCACTCCCTGCCACCACGTAATCGGTCTTGGCGGAGACCGAGGAAGTCACCTTGCCGCCCCGGGCCGCGACCAGCGCCTTGGCCTCGCCCCGGGATAAGTCGGCGAGCCCGCCGGTGAACACGAAGGTCTTGCCGGCCAAGGGGGAGGCGGCCTGAGGCTCCGGCGGCAAGCTCCGCACCCCGTTATCCTGGAGTTTCTTGATAAGGGCCTGGTGGCGCTCACTCTGAAAAAAATCCCTGATGCTGGACGCCACCTGCGCCCCCACGCCCTCGACGTGCAGCAGGTCTTCTTTACTTGCCTCCCGCAAAGCGTCCGGGGTCTGGAAGTGCCGGGCCAGGACCTGGGCGGTGGCCTCGCCCACATAGCGGATCCCCAGGGCGTTGATCAGGCGCCACAGGGGGACCGCTTTGCTGGCTTTAATGGCGCTGATGATGTTCTGGGCCGATTTTTCCGCGAAGCGCTCCAGGGGAATGAGGTCATCTTCCGTCAGC
>VGSX01000401.1 GCA_016874895.1 Deltaproteobacteria bacterium | reverse complement strand
CCGGCTTTGCCGCCGCGCCCCACTGCCCCCCGAGGGTGCGGGAGGTCTATCGGGCCGCAGCCGCCGCCCAAGAGCGGATCGGGCGGGAGCCTTTGCATGACATTCTCGGCGACTGGCTGATCCAGGTCGGCGCCTGGCAACAGGCAGCCGCCGCGGAAGGCCCCCAGGGTGTGGCCAACCTCAAGGCCTACCTAAATCTGCTGGCCGCAGCCTCGTCCGGGACGCCGGAGGCCACCCTCTCCCAGGTGCAGGATTTATTGGCCCAGGCCTATCAGCCCCCCGACCCGAGGGCTGAGGACTCCCCGGTGGAAGTCCTCACCGTGCATGGGGCCAAAGGGCTGGAATATGATTATGTCTACCTGCCTCACCTGGATTGGGAGCCGTTACGGAGCGCCAGAAACGAAGCCCCCTTTCTCCTGGAAGAGGCCCCGGACGCCGGGACGGCCGTCATCGCCCTCAACCGGCCCTATGCCCAGAAGGATCAAAGCGTCCTCTATCGCACCCTCAAAAATGCGGCCAACCACCGGTCCCTGGCCGAAGCCCGCCGACTCTTTTATGTGGCCGTCACCCGGGCCCGGAAGCGTCTGGCTCTGTCGGCAGTCGTCAAGAGGAATAAAGACGGGGAGTTTCAGTTTTCCGGCAACAGCCCCCTGGGCTGGCTGCGGCGGCATTACCCCAAAGCCGACCTCTTCCCCGGGGTGGTCCACCTCTGGCCGGAGCCGCCCCTGCGGGTGTCTTTACTCCAGGAAGTTTCTGAAGGTGCAGCCCCCCCGGAGTCGCCGAAACCCATGCCGCCCCCGTACGAGCTGCACCCCGAGCCCAGGCCCTACGAACTGCGCTTTCCTTCGCAACTGGCCGTCAAACCCGGGGTGGCAACACCAGGCCGGCCTGCTGCTCTAACCGACCCCACCGCCCGCCTCCGGGGGGACATTACCCATCGTCTCCTGGAAACCCTGTCGAGGGGAAAGCCTCTCCCCGAAGCCGAGACCGTAGCCCCGGCCCTGCTCCCGGCCGCGCCTTCACCGGCCGCAGCCCTGGACCTGGCCCGGGAGATTCTGGCCGAGGTGCGGGCCTGCCAGGATGACCCCTTTCTGGCCCCGCTCCTGGACCCCGACCTGCCGCTGGCCAGGAGCGAATGGCTCCTGGAGGCCTGGCCCGCAGCAGGAACTGTTTACCGGGGGCAGATAGACCGGCTGGTCTTTGACGGCCGGCAGTGGTGGCTGTTGGACTACAAAACCTCCCGCCCTGCCCCAAATATCCCCTGGGAGGAATTCCTGTCCCAGGAAGTGGAGCAATACCGTCCCCAACTCCTGGCCTATCGGGAGATGGCAGCCCGGTTTTTTAATTTGACCCCCCCCGAACGGATCAACACCGTTCTCTATTTCACCGCCAGCCGGCGCCATGTATTCCTGTAAAGGGAAATTCGGTAGCGCCGATCTCCAGATCGGTGTCTAAGCTTCGTTCTGCCGGGGCCAGCGGCTTATCTGAGTTAGGGCTATTAATATTGCAATTATATAAAATATGATATATTTTAGTAAGGAATAGCGTTTCCTCAACACAATAAAAACTATCACATTATTCATTAATGACTGAATTCTTCTTCGGCCAATTGGACTATGCCTATTTTGCCTCGGGGTTAGGCCTTGCCTTTTGGGCCCTGGGGTGTTTCATGCTTCTCCGGGCCCACCAGCGCCTCCTGCCCTGGCGTCGGTTGGGATATTTTGCCCTGCTGCAAGGCTTAAACGATGGGATCAGGCTCCTGCTCCATGCCTTCGGGGTGCACCAGGCTACTGTCGTCCTGTGTCTGGCCCTGACAGCCACCTCTTTTCTCCTGCTGTTGGAATTTGCCCGGGCCGGTTGGCAGGAGTTGGGCCATCGCGTCCCCGGGCGTTGGCTGCTCCTGCTCTTTTTAGGCCTGGGAAGTCCAGGGGCGTTGTGGGGGCTGGAAGGCCTGGAGAGATCGATTATATATGGGCTGGCCCTGCCCGCGGGCCTGGCCGCCGGCTTCGCGATCTGGCAAGCGGCCGCTCGCACGGCCTGGGGGAAGCGTTATCTGCAGGCCGTCAGTCTGGGCCTGGCCGCGTACACCCTGACCTTTGTTTTAACTCCTTTATCGGGCTGCTGTTTTCCATCCGACCTGCTGCCCCGGGAGATCATTGCGGCGCATATCGGCGTCCCCCTCCAGATCATGCGTAGCCTGGCAGTATGGCTGGGCTCAGTCCCGCTGTGGCTCTGGGGTCGGCAGTTCATTCCGGAGGGGATGGACAGGTTCAACCTGCGGGTGCGCCGCCGCCTGACCGGGGGCATGGCCTTGACGGCTTTGACGCTCCTGGCGCTGGGCTGGCTATTAACATATTACCTGGGTTTTTCGGCCAGCCAGGAGACCTGGGCCAGCAATCGGCAATCGGCGCAACAGTTTCACTATGTCTTAGAAAACGAAATGTCGGGAATCCACAGCATGGCCCGGACAGTGGCTGGTTGGCGGGAGATTACCGGGTGCCTGGAAACGGCGGATGTTAAGTCGTTAGAGATCTGCAACACAATTTTAGATCTGTTCAGTTCCGCGTTTCGGGATACCGTCATCTACCTGATGAACCTCCAGGGGGTTACCGTGGCCTCCTTCAACCGGCACCTACCGGACAGTTTCGTGGGCAAGTCGTTTGCCTTCCAGCCCTATTTCCAGCAGGCCCTGGCAGGGAAAACCGGCCAATACCTGGCGTTGGGCCTGACCTCCCTGGAAAGAGGTTTTTATGCCAGCGCCCCGGTCTATGATGCCGCCAGCCGGATTATCGGGGTAGCCGTGGTCAAGCGGACCATTGATAAAA
>VGSX01000400.1 GCA_016874895.1 Deltaproteobacteria bacterium | reverse complement strand
CTCCCCGACCCCGAGCGGGCCGCGGCCCAGAAGCGGCTCCAGAAAATCATTCAGGCCAAAAAATATCAGGCCAACATCACCGCCGGGCTGGGCGCAGTGTTCGTGGCCCTGGCTGACCGCTATCTTAAAACAGGCGGCCGCCTGGCCCTGGTGCTGCCCAAGGCAGTCATCTCCGGGGTAGCCTGGAAACCCACCCGGGAGCTGCTGGCCCAACGGTACCATCTGGAATATATCGTGGCCAGCCAGGACCCGCAGCGCTGGAACTTTTCCGAGAGCACCAGCCTGAGCGAAGTGCTGCTGGTGGCCCGCAAAAAAGACGGCCCGGAAGACGCCTGCCGGAAACCCACGGTGGCCCTGAACCTGTGGCGCAATCCCACCACGGCCTTCGACGCCCTGGCCATCTTCCACGCCCTGGAGGACAATTCCCCGCCTCCCGGCCTGGACCGGCAGGGGGCCAAAGAGATTTTCATCGGCAAAGAAAAGGCCGGGGAGGCCCTGAGCTTCGCCTGGGAGGACATCAAAGACTGGCCCCTGTGGATGCTCCCCGTGGCCTTTGCCCAGGCCGACCTCATCCGGGCGGCGTATCACTTGCATCAAGGGAATCTGTGGCTCCCAGGTTTCGGGATCAGGGGGGCCCTTCCACTCAGACCAATGAAGGAATTCGGCTCCCTGGGACCCGACGCCCGGGACATGCACGACGGTTTCACCTTAAGTAAACAACTCACCGCCTATCCGGCATTTTGGGACCACGACGCCCAGGCGGTGCATTGTCTGCAGCAGCAGCCCAACGCCTATCTCTCGCCGCTCCCCCAGGCCAAGAAAAACCGCCCTCTGCGCCAGGTAACGGACCTATGGCCGCGGTCGGGGAAAATATTGCTTACCGAACGCTCTTGGTTGCATACTAAAAGATTATCTGCTGTTCTTGTCTCAGAACCGGTTCTTTCCAACACCTGGTGGCCCATTAAGTTAAAAGAAGAGTTCGACAGCAATGATAATTATAAATCTATAACTTTATGGTTTAATTCAACTTTATACTTGATAACGATGTTGGCCAATCGTCAGGAAACAAGAGGAGCCTGGGTGAAATTCAAAAAACCCGTCCTGGCCAGTCTTCCCGTCCTGGATCTGGCCGCTTTGACTCAGGAGCAGATCGGTTTTCTGGCCGGGGTCTTCGACGAGGTGAGCCAGCAGCCCCTGCAGCCCTTCCCGGCCATGGCCGGGGATCCGGTGCGGGCCCGTATCGACGAGGCCGTGGCCCAGGTCCTGGGGCTGTCCGATTTCAGCATCCTGCGCCGCTTATTGGCCCAGGAGCCGGTGGTGTGTTTGAACCGGCTTTAATCTGGTATAATTATTGTTATGAAGACGAGACAACCCGTATATCTCCAGACACATCGGGACGGCCTGTTGCAGTCGAAAATCTGGGCTGCCAATGAAATGCTGCTCTCCTGCGAGATCTGCCCGCACCGCTGCCGGGTGGACCGCCGCCACGGGGAGCTGGGTATCTGCCACACTGGCGATAAGCCCGTGGTGGCCAGTTTCGGCCCCCACTTCGGGGAAGAGGACCCCTTAGTGGGCGAACGCGGCTCCGGGACCATCTTTTTCAGTTACTGCAACCTGTTCTGCATCTTCTGCCAGAACTGGGAGATCAGCCACGGGGGCGAAGGCGAGGAGATCGACCTCGAGGACCTGGCCGCCATCATGCTGCGCCTGCAGGCCCAGGGCTGCCATAATATCAATTTTGTCACCCCCTCCCATCAGGTTCCCATGATCCTGGCGGCCCTGCCCCAGGCCATCGCCGGGGGGTTGCGCGTTCCCCTGGTCTATAATTCCGGGGGCTACGACGCGGTGGAAACCCTGCGGCTGCTGGACGGCGTCATCGATATTTATATGCCCGATTTTAAGTTCTGGGAGGAAACGGTGGCCGCAGCCCTCTGCAATGCCCGGGATTACCCCGAGGTGGCCCGCCAGGCCCATAAGGAGATGCATCGCCAGGTGGGAGATCTGGCCCTGGATGAGCGGGGCATCGCCTACCGGGGGCTGCTGGTGCGGCACCTGGTGCTGCCCGACGGCCTGGCCGGCACCCGGGAAATCATGCGCTTTCTGGCCCAGGAGATTTCCCCCCAGACTTATGTCAACGTCATGGGCCAGTATCGCCCCTGCGGCCAGGCGTATCAGCATCCTTCCCTGGCCAAATTCCTTACGGCCCAGGAACACCGGGAGGCTCAGCAGATGGCCCGGGAGGCCGGCCTGACCCGCCTGGACCAGAGAGACAAGCTCTTCCGATGGTTGTGAGGCCTGCCCGTTTTGATTTTCCCCTTACAGCCTTTATACCTTGAACTTTGGACTTTCTTTTTACGATATGATTTATGCCATCGGTGATATTCACGGTTGCCTTCAGCACCTCAACGACTTGTTAAATCTGGTTAAACCCGATCTTGACAAGCACACCCTGCTGTTCGTGGGCGACTATCTGGACCGCGGCCCCGATTCCCTGAAGGTAGTGGATTATATTATTGACTTGAAAAAAAAATATAAACCTGAGAATATAATTTGTTTAATGGGCAACCACGAGCGCATGTTCCTGGATTTCCTCCGGGGTGAGGAGGAGATGTTTTTCCTGTTAAATGGCGGCGCGGCCACGGCCGTCAGTTATTGGGGGGACCAGTGGGAGCGCCGGGAGAGGCAGCTCCCCCTGGGGCACGAGCAATTTTTCCAGGATTTAAGGTTGTTTTACGAGACCGACGACTATATCTTCGTGCACGCCGGTTTGCGCCCCGGGTTACCGCTGGCCGCCCAGCAGGAAGAGGATCTCTTGTGGATCCGCAAAGAATTCATCATC
>VGSX01000399.1 GCA_016874895.1 Deltaproteobacteria bacterium | reverse complement strand
CCACCCCCAGGGCCTGCATATCCCGCTGGAAAGAGGCAATATAGGTGTGGGCCACGGTTTCCCAGGAAAGGTTTTCCTGCTGGGCCCGCCGGATAATCTTGTCATCGATATCAGTAAAATTTCGCACCCAGGTGACCGTAAACCCCCGAAAGCGCAAATAGCGTACGATGACGTCGAAAACCACGGCCGAGCGGGCGTGGCCGATGTGGCAGTCATCGTACACCGTGACGCCGCAGGCGTAGAGGGTGACATTTCCGGGTTTGAGGGGGGTGAATTCCTCTTTTTTTCTGCTCAAGGTGTTGTAGATCAGCAAAGTCGTACACTCCCCAGGATTGGTGACCATGGCAAAAGGGGCGGACCAGCCGCCCCTCTCCTCGTGCAGATCGGATGATGCAGTATCATTTCCGGGCCAGCAATGCCACGGCTTATTTTTTCTTTTTGCCGGCGGAAGCCTTTTTTCCTTTTTTAGCTGTCGGCTTGGACGCTTCAGCCGCGCCCCCTTTGTTTTTGGCAGCCTTGGCCGGGACCGGCTGGCTTACCCCAACCGGTGTAGCGGCATAGCGACGGACATGCGGGCGCCGGATTTTCATCCCGGCGAGAGCAGCCGCAGCTGCGGGGACAGGTCCGGGGGCCGTTGGCGCGGCGGGAGCGACGTTGCCCTCAAGTTGGGAAACAGCCGGAGCAGCATACCGACGCACATGCGGACGTCGAATTTTCACCTCTCCCGTGGCGGCCTCAGGAGCCGGCATGGGCTCGGGACCCGACGGCGGCAGGAACGGGCCTGCCTGTCCCAGCACATAACGGCGTCGGTCCTGGGGCACATCACGAAGATCAGCTTGACAATACGGGCAACTTTGAGATTGCAGCGTAACTCTCGCCTGACATTGAGGACAGACCAATACCAGCCCCATAGGAACTCTCCTTTTATGCAAGGTTAATTAATTCTCAATTTATAACAAAGAAATACGAATTTTCAAGCCTTTTCAGGGAATAATTTCAGTAAAGGGTTATTCTGCTTCATTTCTCAATTTGATATCCCCAAAATTCCGGGCCGGATGGGTTTATCAATTTGAGAATATTTCTGGTCCGAGACGGGGAACAGGTTTTCGGGGGAAAAAAAAGATCATATTTTCAACAAGATCAAAGCCACTGCGCCAATGGCAAATTGGCAAACCTTTTGCAAAAGAAGTGACTGGCCCCCCGCCCCGGCGGGGCAGGGGTAATCACTACCAGGTATTCAAATTGAGTAACGGGGAGGTTTCATATCTGCCATGCGAACTGCAACATCAACCCTGCTCTTGCGCCCCATGAAGCATCCTCAGACCCTGAGGCAGGGTGTAGCTCTGAAAAAAATGCAGATGGTGGATTTGGTTTTAAAAATTTCGGTGCCGGCCTTGTTGCTGGTATTTTTTATGGCTGCCTTGAAATTCGGTTCTCTGGACGGCTTTGTCAATCTCTTCAACCGCCAGAGTTACCTGGCCTTTATCCCGGCCCTCGGTGCGATTTATACGCTGCTGCTGCTGTCCTTTCAAATAGTCCGCACCGTGTTATGGAGCCTCTACAAACCTTATGCCCCGATTTCGGGCCAACTTCCCAAGGTTACGGTCATTATACCGGCCTACAATGAAGGTGCCATGGTGGAAAAATCCATTAATGCCGTGGCGGCCTCCGACTATCCCGCCGGTAAACTGGAAATCATCTGTATTGACGACGGCTCCAAAGACGATACCTGGTCTTACATCAGCCGGGCCCAACGCCGTTTCCCCAAACTCGTCAAAGCCGTGCAGTTCCCCCGTAATCGGGGCAAGAAAGCCGGACTCTACGCGGGCTTCACCCAGGGCAAGGGCGATATCTTTGTCACCATCGACTCCGACAGCGTCATTGAAAAAGACACCCTGCGCCATATCGTGGCCCCCATGATGCACGACCCCCAGATCGGCGCCGTAGCCGGCAACGTCAAGGTCTACAACCGGCATCAGTGTCTCCTGGGCAAGATGCTGGCCGTGCGTTTCGTGCTGTCCTTTGATTTCCTGCGGGCCTCCCAGTCCTGGTACGGCGCGGTCACCTGCACCCCCGGGGCCCTGTCCGCCTACCGGCGGGAAGCGGTGCTGCCCCACGTGGATGCCTGGCTGCACCAAACCTTCCTCGGTTCGCCCTGCCATCATTCCGAGGACCGGGCCTTGACCAACTATGTCCTGCGTTCGGGCTATTACAGCGTTTATCAGCGCTCCGCCATTGTTCACACCCTGGTGCCGGAAACTTATAAGGGCCTGTGCAAAATGTATCTCCGCTGGGAGCGGGGCAATGTCCGGGAATCCTTTGTGCAGTTGGGCTACCTGTTCACCAGTTACCGGAAAAAACACCGCCTGCTGCCCATCGTGGACTTCGTCATAACCCAGCTGGAGTTTCCCCTGACCTACCTCTTCCTGGGATTACTGCTGAGCTCCATCGTCATCTATCCCCTGGTCTTCATCAAATTCATGGCAGCCCTGGGGGTTATCTCCGCCGTCTACATGATCTATTACGTGATACTGGAGAGGGACCTGGAATTTATCTACGGGGTCATCTACAGTTACTACGCCTTTTTCCTCCTGCAGTGGATCTACCCTTACGCCTTCCTGACCGTACGCAACAAGCACTGGCTGACCAGATAGCTCCACCTGACAGCTTACAGGAAAAGCCAAGGGCGGGTTCATCCCGCCCTTGGCTTTGTAGGCGTTCAGCTATCAGCATTCAGCTATCAGCAAAAACAATGGGTTAGGCAAACTGATCGAGAAACCAGCGATCTGCCCCCGGGGAATAACTATTTGAATTTAAAGCATCAGCTGACGGCTGTAAG
>VGSX01000398.1 GCA_016874895.1 Deltaproteobacteria bacterium | reverse complement strand
CTCATCATTCCGGTGCCGGTCCTGACGCCCACCTTGAGTTCTTACTGGATACATCTGGTCACCCCAGTCCCGGCGAGCATCGCCAGGCCCCTGGCCGAGGGGCTGCGCAACCCGGTAGTTTGTAAGGACAATCGTATCCGGGCCATTATTCCCCAAGAGCTTTTGGATTGCCGCCAAACCATCAGGCTGGCGCTGGAGCGAGTGAAGCAGCAGCAAATCGACACCTGCTGGATGGATGCCGGCGGCGTCATTCCCCCAGAGTGGACCTACTGTGGAGATACTGACTATGCCGGCGGCACTATTCTATCGTGCGGCTACTCCGTCCAGATACAAGCGACTCTCGAAGAAGTCTGGCAGCCCATCTTAAGAATGGGAGGAGATACCGGCTATTATTTCGGCAACTGTTTGTGGCGGCTGCGGGGCTGGATAGACCGACTCCTGGGGGGAATCGGGTTTCGAGGCGGCCGCCGCCATCCCTTGGAACTCCGGGTGGGAGATGCCCTGGATTTTTGGCGGGTCCTGGAGATAGAACCGCCCCACCGCCTCTTGTTGCTGGCCGAAATGAAACTGCCGGGGGAAGCCGTCCTGGAGTTTCACCTCACTCCGCAAGGAGACGGCAGGGTGGAACTCAAACAAACCGCAAGATTTTTGCCCCGGGGATTGGCAGGCATGGCTTACTGGTATAGCCTGGTTCCCTTCCACCGTTGGATTTATCGGGGCATGTTAGAAGCCCTGGCTGCGGCAGTGGGTAAACCGGTGGTGAAAGGGCCGGAACCATGCAATGCCGGTAGCCGCAAACAAGCCAAAAAATAAGCTGGCCAGCTTGCAACCATGAACCCCAGACGCGTAAGAGCTTTAAGGGCAGGAGACCTCAAAAAAGGTCCAGTGGGCTACTGGATGAGTCGTGACCAGCGCACCCGGGATAATTGGGCTTTATTGTTTGCCCAAGAAGAAGAGGCCTTGAAGCAAAAAGAACCCCTGGCGGTGGTTTTCTGCCTGGTGCCCCAGTTCTTGGGAGCCACCTTCCGCCAATACGCCTTCATGATCCAGGGACTTGCGGAAGTCGAACAGAACCTGGCGGAGAAAAATATCCCCTTTTATCTTCTGTGCGGCTCTCCAGAAGTGGAACTAGTCGAATTTGTGAGAAAATATGGAGCTGGTTGTCTGGTCACGGATTTCGATCCCCTGCGCCTGAAAAGGGTGTGGAAGGAGGCAGTGGCAAAGAAACTCGACATACCCTTCTTCGAGGTGGATGCTCATAACATCGTCCCTTGTTGGGTAGCTTCGGATAAACAAGAAAAACCTTTTGTTCCCTCCCCCTTGATGGGGGAGGGTCAGGGTGGGGGTGACGAAACCATGAAAAGACACAGCGCCTTATCCCCCTCCCCCTAACCCCCTCCCACCAGGGGAGGGGGAATTTTAAGACCATAATCAGTAATTGGTTAAAAACATTGGTGCCGGAGGCCGGACTCGAACCGGCACAGGCTTTCACCCGGGGGATTTTGAGTCCCCTGCGTCTACCAATTCCACCACTCCGGCGACCCGTTTATTGTAAATCTCTTAACCGGGATTTGGCAAGTAGGGAGACAAAAAAACCGGCAAAAGACCCGCATGCCCCCGGGTTATTTGCCGGTTTTCCAGATTTTCCGGAATTTCTCTAATACCATGTTCATATTCAGTCGCAACAAACTCTCTGAACACTGGCGGGCACGGAGGCCCGCCCCACCAATGAGTTTGTTTCATGTGAAAACGAACATGGTATAAGTGGGCGGCGAAGGATCTATGGCTCCTTGTCCTGTCTTACTGAGGTGGACGGGAAACCGGGATTTCCTGGGGAGGCCGCAGGGCTGGCGTCCCCATGCCTCCGGGGCCGCCCATGATGCCGGGGCCGCCTTGTCCGCCGGGTCCCCCCGTACCGCTTTTGATGCTCCGGGCTTCCTTGATCAAAGACATGAGGTACATGAGATAGCGGGCTTGCTGCATCGGCGTGAGCAGGGCCGTCTCTTCGTCATCCTTGCGCTGCTGCAGGTTGAGCATCTCCAGCCGTTTGCGCTTCATATCGGCGAGCAGGGCCTTAATTTCCTGCTCCGGCGGGGCAGACTGGCTCATGAGCTGCTGCAGGCGGTGCATATCGCTTTTCATCCCCGTGACCAGCTGGTGCCGCATCGGCTTATACCGCGCATCGATGGCCAGCAGCTTGTCCACGGTCGGCTGGTTCACTCCCAGAGTTGGGCCCAACTGGTTCCGCTTGACTTCCATGAACCGGTCCTGAAAGCCCCCGCCGCCAAAGTCGCCACCCGGTTGCCCCCAGGCCAGGCTTGCTCCGGCCAGGGTTAGCCCCAGGAACAGAAAGAGAATCCTTCCACGCATGACCTATCCTTCTTAACGTTTATGCAGTTTGTTGAGGAACGCATTCTTTTCCTGGTCGGTCATCCCCGCCAGTTCCGCATCCAGTTCCCAACCGGAAATATCCACGTCCTCCACCGGCAGGGACGCACCTTCCTCCAGAGCCACCGTGACAAATTGTTCCATCGGCGGGGCGGAAGCAGCCCGGACCTCGGCCAGCGGCGCCGGAGCCGGCTGGGGGACGGCAGCCATCTTGGCCTCGGACTCCCGCTTTACCAGGGCCTGGTCCTGAATCGGGAGGCTGGGTCCCGTGAACTGCACCGCTACATAGAGCAGCAGCACTGCCAGGGCCGGCGCCCCCAGGAGATAGGGCAGCCGAAACCGCCGGGGGCTGGCCGGGGCGGGCGCGGTCTGGCTGTTCTGGGCGGCCTGGACCAACTTCAGGTGCATCTCCCGGGAAAATTCGCCCCAAAATTCCGGGGTCGGGTCCGCCACC
>VGSX01000397.1 GCA_016874895.1 Deltaproteobacteria bacterium | reverse complement strand
TGGCCTTCTACAAAAGTGGTTATGGCATAGCCCTGCATGGGGCCGGAGCCTTTGGTGCGGTCATGGAAACCGACGCTCCGCCGGGAGACGAATTCCCCGGCCACGCCCTTCTCATATTCGATGGGCTCCCCCTCCATGGCGGTCAGCATCAGGGTATGATCGATCTGATCACCAACATACATCATTTCTCTCTGTGTGGTGTAAATTTTATACTTGGCTTTCCGTTTCATGTGCTGCCTCCTTGGGATGAAATGTTGTTAAATGAGCGTTAGGCTGTGGACTGAGACTTATTATACAAAAAAACTTTAACCGCCTCCTGCAAGCTCTTCCTGGACCGCCAATTTCCGAAAAAGGTGGCCGAGCACAGCCTGGCGGGATAATGGGCTCCCAAGTTGTATTTGGGAACGCCATTTTTTCGCAAAGCTGAGCTTTAACACCCGATTGATCAGTTATCAGATATCCAGTTGACTCAGGTCCAAGGCGTTGTTCTGGATAAAATCCCGCCGGGGTTCAACTTTGTCGCCCATCAGGATGGTAAAAATTTCATCCGCGGCCACCGCGTCTTCAATATTGACCTGCAGGAGGGTTCGGGTTTCCGGGTCCATGGTGGTTTCCCAGAGCTGTTCCGGGTTCATTTCCCCCAAGCCTTTGAAACGTTGGACGGTGAGGCCTTTCTGGCCCTCCTCCAGAACCAGCCGCACCAGTTCCTCCAGAGTCGGGATTTCCCATTTTTTGGTGCCCTCCTGGAGCAGGTAAGGCGGCTGGCGCAATGCCGTTAAACCCTGGCGCAATTTTACCAAAGTCTGGAAATCGCTGCCGCTTAATAATTCCCAATCCAGGCGCCAGGGATTGGCTTCATTCTCATCGGGCTGAAAAATAAGTAATTTCCAGGTTTGATATTCTTCGTCCCGCTCCAGACGATGCTGATAGCCATTCCCGGTCAATTCCTCCCCCCAGAGTTTCACCATTGCCTCATCCCGCAATATTTCCCGGTCTATCAGGCCCAAGTCGATAATTTTCTTTAAGAGCTGACGCTCCACCTCCCGTTTCTCAAATCTTTCCATGGCATTCTGCTGGGAAATAACCTTCTTGAGGTAGTTGACCAGATCAGAGTTGGCGATGGTCTGGCCATTCCCCAGGGTCAGGGTTTTTTTCTCCAGCCCCCGGGTCAGGAGGTAGTCCTGGAACGGACCTTCATCCTTAAGATAGATTTTCTCGTTGCCCCGGGTCAGGCGGTAGAGGGGCGGCTGGGCGATGTAAAGATGGCCGCGACCGATGAGCTCCACCATCTGGCGGTAGAAAAAGGTAAGCAGCAGGGTGCGGATATGGGAACCGTCCACGTCCGCGTCCGTCATGATGATAATGCGATGGTAACGGAGTTTGTCCAATCCTTGCTCATCCTGGCCTATCCCGGCCCCCAGGGCGGTGATCAGGGTCCTGATTTCCTGGCTTTGGAGCATCTTGTCGTAACGGGCCTTCTCCACATTCAGGATCTTGCCCTTTAACGGCAGAATTGCCTGAAAACGCCGGTCCCTGGCCTGCTTGGCGGAGCCGCCGGCGGAATCGCCCTCAACGATGTAAAGCTCCCGTCGGGCCGGGTCCCGCTCCTGGCAGTCCGCCAGTTTGCCGGGCAGGGCCAGTTCGCTCAGCCCGCCTTTTTTGCGGGCTAATTCCTTGGCCCGCCGGGCCGCTTCCCGGGCCCGGGCCGCCTCCACCACCTTGGCCAGAATCTGCCTGGCCACCGGAGGATTTTCCCCTAAATAAAGCAGCAGATTTTCATAGACCAGGTTCTCCACCAGGCCCTTGACCTCGCTGTTGCCCAACTTGGTCTTGGTCTGACCCTCGAATTGGGGGTCCGGGATTTTGATGCTGATGATCCCGGTGAGTCCTTCCCGAACGTCGTCACCGGCCAGGTGTTCCTTAAAATTCTTCGGCAAGTCCGCCGATGCCATGTACTGATTAATGCACCGGGTCAGAGCGGCCTTGAAACCGCTGAGGTGCGTGCCCCCTTCCCGGGTGTTAATATTGTTGGCGTAAGTAAATATCTGTTCGTTGTAGGTGTCATTGTACTGGAAGGCAATTTCCATAATAACGTCCTGACGGGTGCCGGCCAGATAAATGGGGGAATCATGGATGGGGTTTTTATTCCGGTTCAGGTAGATGACGAACTCCTGAATCCCGCCCTCATAGAAAAAATCGCTCTTTTTGCCGGAGCGCTCGTCCTCCAGGACGATGCGCACCCCCCGGTTCAGAAAAGACAGCTCCCGCAGACGGGTGGCAAGAATATCATAGCTGAAGGTGATTTCGGAAAAAATATCCGCATCAGGTTTAAAGGTAATCTTGGTACCCCGGCGCTTTGTTTCACCCGTGACCATTAACTGCGTGGCCGTAATGCCCTGCTCGTAACGCTGGTGATAGACCCGGCCGTCCCGGCGGATTTCCACTTCCAGATATTCCGACAGGGCATTGACCACCGACACCCCGACGCCGTGCAGCCCGCCGGAGACCTGGTAGGTTTTATGATCGAATTTGCCGCCGGCGTGCAGCTTGGTCATGACCACTTCCACGGCCGGGAGATTTTCCTCTTTATGGATACCCACCGGGATGCCCCGGCCATTATCCTCCACCGTCACACTATTATCAGAGTGCACGGTGACGTAAATCTCGTCGCAATATCCCGCCAGGGCTTCGTCGATACTGTTATCCACCACCTCGTAAACCAGATGGTGCAGGCCCTCCGGACCGGTGTTGCCGATGTACATGGAGGGCCGTTGCCGGACGGCCTCCAGACCTCCCAAAACCTTGATATTATCTTCGCCGTAAGTCAGACTTGCCTCTGTGTGATTCATA
>VGSX01000396.1 GCA_016874895.1 Deltaproteobacteria bacterium | reverse complement strand
ACTGACCGCCGATTCCAGCCGCCCGCTGACCAACGGCACGGAAAACATCAATTTCGACAATATTCGCCTGAGGGCCTCGGGTGATTTGCAAAACCGGAATTTTAACAACCGTACGGACCAGAATATGCGGCAGTGGATCCGCTCCGGCGACCGCCGCGGCACCTATCGGTTTTTCTACGACAACAAAGAGACCCACGGCCCGGGCATCTACCAGGGCCAGGTGGCCTTTACGCTGTCGCTTCCTTAAGGGTATTTTGGCTCCTGGGGCCAACAACCATATAAAAAAATCTTTATTGGAGGAAACGAACGAATGAGCAAGAGAAACTCTCACGGCATCATGGTATTGCTGGCCCTGTCCCTGGTCCTGGGACTGCTCAGCGCGCCGGTTTACGGCGAGTCGAATTTAGGGGTTGGCGCCGGGGCCAGCCCGACGGCACGCCTGAATTTTGAAATCAGAATCCCCACCATTCTGTACTTGCAGGTGGGCTCCGCCGGCGCCGGCGCCATCGACACGGTGTCCTGCGATCTCTCGAATATTCCGGGCAGTGGGGCCGTGGCCATGACTTCCACCGGGCCAAACACGGTGCGGGTTGCGGCGGTGGTGCCCGGCACGCAAAATGTTAGATTGCTGGCCAATTCCCAGACCCCTTTGAGTGCCGGGGGAGGGAACAATATTTTGTTTAGCCGGATCAGCTGCACCGCCAACGGTAATTTTACCAGTTATACCTTTAACGATACCGATAACCAGGTGCTCGAGACCTTTCAGGGCTCCGGCAATCGCACCGGCACTTATGCTTTCACCTATGCCAATGCTGCGACAGACTATTACCCCGCCGGTACTTATACCGGCACCGTGACGTACACCCTAGTGCCATGTATCATTTATAGTTTCGGATAAAGGTGCTTAAGCCTTATCCTGGCATCGGCTGTAGAGAAACGCCAATTTATTTTTGATTGCCGGTTGTTACGGTCATTCTCCCAGGCGGCGATGTAGTTTCGCAATTTTTCAAGATCGGGGATTCGCTGATCCAAGCATTGCCCGTTAAGGGCGCTTAACTCGATCTCCGCCATGTTGAGCCAACTGCCATGCTTGGGGGTGTAATGAAACTCGATGCGCTCTGCCAAACGCCGGGCCTCTTGAGGTTCAAACGTCTCATACAGGGAAGCAAGACCATGGGTGTTCAGGTTATCCAGGACCAAGCGCACTCGAACGGCGTTGGGATAGCGCTCATCCAGCATGCCTTTGATCCACCCGGCCCAGTCTTTTCGCGTTCTATGCTCCATGGCCGCCACATGTCGCCTGCCGGTCAAAGGTTCCACTTCAAGAAAGATTTGGGCAACTCCGTTGCGGACGTATTCATGGTCTACCCGTGCGGGTCTTCCCGGCGCACAAGCCAGGGGGGCCTGGACTTCTCCGATTAACTGTTTGCAGGTTTCATCCATACAGACCTGCGGATAGTCGGGATCGTAAGGCAAATGATAGACCTGAAGAACATCTTCCATATGAGCTACGAACGCCGCGCTTTTCTCCGGCGGGATTTTCCAGTACTTCCGGAGGTGAGGCTTAAGTTCGTTTTTTTAAGGATGCGCTGCACAGTCATATGGGAGACACTCGGAGCCCAATGCAATTCGACTGCCTTCTCAGCCAGCAAGCGTACGGTCCATCGGCGCCGGCCTTCCGGTGTTTCCGAGCAGGCCAAGGCAATCAGCCGGGCCTCAAAAGCCCCATCGAAAGTCACCTGGCGCGGTGGCTTGTCCGGCTGTTTTCGCGCCAGCGCCGCAGTCAGCCCCTCTTCCACGAAACGCTTCTTCAGGTGTTCGATGGTGCGAGGCGTAACGCCCAAAGCCTCAGCCACATCTGCTACCGTCCAGGCAGGCCCCTGGGGTCCTGCATCACAGAGGAGTAAGGCGCGTGCGTAAAGGAACCGTTTCGCACTGGTCCGCCCCGTTTTTAAACTCTCGAGTTCCTGACGTTCTTGCTCAGTTAACGTAACCCGATATCGTGGTTTCATGGCAAATCCCTCCCCCTGGGAATTTGCCCTATTATACCGTATTATACGAAAATTGCAATATTACATGGTACTAGCGGGTAGATGAATTTCCTTAAATTATCCCAATTTTTGCCGCAATGCCAGGCGAGACGGCATTTCACCCCTCCCGGTTATCGCGGCGATTCCCCTTGACTTGTCAGGTCATCTGCGCTAACAATAAATCAAAGAACGGTAATGTGACGGCGATGGAGCTCGCCTGGGAAACTGTTCATACCGAGTTGCAATCCAAAAGTTTTTGATGGCCGCCGCAGGCTTTAGCCGGCGCCGGAGGAGCGATTGCGAGTCGGTATCACGGCCCGAACCGCGCTGACGCTGATAGCTCCTGATTACCCCATGGGGTTCAGGAGCTTTTTTTGTTGGCCGGGTCAAGGCTGCTCCGCTGCCCCTGCTGGAGGAGACCCCTATGGCGATCAGCCTGGCCTTGATCATCATCCTGGGTTTGGGAGCCGATTACCTCTTCCGCCGCCTGAAAATGCCGGGCCTGGTGGGAATGCTCCTGGCGGGCATCCTGGTGGGGCCCCATGTCCTCGGGCTGCTGCGCCCGGAAATGATGGCGGTTTCGGCGGATTTCCGCAAAATCGCCCTCATCGTCATCCTGCTCCGGGCCGGCTTCACCCTGCGCCGGGAGACCCTGAACCGCACCGCCCGCCCGGCCCTGCTCATGAGCTTCGTCCCCGCCTCCTGCGAGATCGCCGCGGTGAGTCTGGCGGCCGTGTACCTGTTCAAATTCTCCTGGCTGCAGGCCGCCATGCTGGGAGCCATTATCGGCGCCGTCTCCCCCGCGGTGGTGGTGCCCATGATGATTTACTTCATGGAGCAGGGCAAAGGCGCCAAGAAGGGGATTCC
>VGSX01000395.1 GCA_016874895.1 Deltaproteobacteria bacterium | reverse complement strand
TGCTGGTGCGGCCTTCCTACGTCCTGGGGGGCCGGGCCATGCAGATCGTCTCCGACGACCAGACCCTGGTGAACTTCATGAATTGGGCTTTGGAGGCCTCGCCGGAACACCCCATCCTCATCGACAAGTTCCTGGAAGACGCCATCGAAGTGGACGTGGACGCCATCTCCGACGGCCGCGCCACCACCATCGGCGCGCTCATGGAGCACATCGAAGAGGCCGGCATCCACTCCGGGGATTCGGCCTGCGTGCTGCCGCCCTACTCGCTTTCCCGGGAAATCCAGGAGGAAATCAAGCGCCAGACCAAGGCCCTGGCCGCCGAACTGGGAGTGGTGGGCCTCATGAACATCCAGTTTGCCGTGAAGGACGGCCAGGTTTACGTGCTGGAGGTCAACCCCCGGGCCAGCCGCACCGTGCCTTTCGTGAGCAAGGCCATCGGCGTGTCCCTGGCCAAGCTGGCCACCAAGGTGATGCTGGGGCGCACCCTGGAAGAACTGGGATTTACGGAGGAAATCGAGCCGCCCTATTTCGCCGTGAAGGAGTCGGTCTTCCCCTTCCGGCGCTTCCCCGGGGTGGACCCCATGCTGGGGCCGGAAATGCGCTCCACCGGCGAGGTCATGGGCATTGACGCCGACTTCGGCCTGGCCTACGCCAAGGCCCAACTGGCCGCGGGGCAGGCGCTGCCCCTGGCCGGCGGGGTGCTGTTCAGCGTCAAGGACCCGGACAAGCCCGGGGCCGCGGCCGTGGCCCGGGGCTTTAAGGAGCTGGGATTCAAGCTCTACGCCACCCACGGCACCGCGGCATATTTCAAAAAGCACGGATTGACGGTGCATCCGGTGCATAAAATCCGGGAAGGCCGGCCCAACATCATTGACCGCATCAAAAACCGGGAAGTGGACCTGCTCATCAACACCCCCCTGGGCCGCTACACCCCCCGGGACTCCTACTCCATCCGCCGGGCCGCGCTGGAATACAACATCCCCTACACCACCACCCTCTCCGCCGCCCGGGCCACCCTGGACGCCATCCGCGCCATGAAACGGGGGGAACTCCGGGTCAAAAGCCTCCAGGAGTATCATGAGGTGGTGAACAAAAGGTAGAAGTCGGGCACCCCTTAGTACTTTATTATCGGTCTAATATTGAAGAGGAGAGGGGAATGTTATTAAGTATTAACACAAAAACACGATTTACTGAAAAGAAGAGAACTTCACATCTTCAGACTTTTGGCTTCGACGAACGTGCCTTGCAGGAAATTCTCTTTAAGTCTCTGGACAGGCTTTTCCCAGATGATGAGTTAATCCTTTTAATGCAATCCCGTCATTGGCAGGAAGAGCCAGATTTAATGGCTATAGATAAGAATGGCGACCTTTATATATTCGAACTCAAAGCGTGGGAATCGCAACCTACCAATCTTCTTCAAGTTCTACGTTATGGCCAAATCTACGGTCCATCTAAATATCCAGACTTAGATGCTTGGTTCAAAAAGATAACTGATCAGTCTCAATCATTGAAATCAGCACATAAAGCGAAATTCGGGGTTGATTTACTAGAAGACAAATTCAACCAACAACAAATATTCGTTGTTATGACAAATGGCCTGGATTACAAAACTCGCGAGGTTATTCAGTATTGGCGCTCATGCAATTTAGATGTTCGTCCTTGGGTTTATCGTATTTATGAAGGAAAATCAGAGGAAATGCTGCTGGAAATCTCTGCTTTTCGTGTCCAAGATAATCCCTATGAGGACCTCGCAGAAGGTTATTATATTCTAAACACTAATTATTCAAATGATGAAAACGATCACAATGACATGTTGAAAAATGGTAAGGCTGCCGCTTATTTTGATCCATGGAAATACAAAATTGAGCGGCTATCAAAAGGTGATGTAGTATTTTTGTATCAATCAGGAGTTGGTATAGTTGCCGTAGGAGAAGCTGATGGTAAGCTATGTAAGGCACCTTACCAAGGTAATCCAGATCATCCAGACGAAGAATATTTTAGAAAACTTTTGCGATTCCAGCATGTCAACCCACCTATGACAGCTGCAGAGATAAAGCGGATAACCGGAGTAAATTATGTATTCATGCAAACAATGTTTGGACTTGACGCCGATGGGGGTAAATCTCTTCGTAAGTTAATGGTTGATAATGGTCGCATTACCAGCTAATAGTTAGATTCCCATTCGTTCCCAAGCTCCCACTTAGGAACGTCCTTGGGTGGGGAGCCGGGGCAAAAAATTTCCGTTCCCCGCGGGAGTTTGGGAACAAATAGGGCAACGTGCAAGACATAGAACAGTAACCCACAGGAGTTCTTATGAAATTTCGGGTTATCATCGAGCAGGATGAAGACGGCGTTTTTGTGGCCCATTGTCCGGCTTTGCCGGGGTGCGTCTCCCAGGGGCAAACCCGGGAAGAAGCTCAGGCCAACATCAAAGAGGCCATCACCGGCTACCTAAAAAGCTTGAAAATGCACGGTGAGCCGATTCCCCCGCCCATTACCGAGGAGATTGTGGAAGTGGCGGTATGACCAGGCTGCCGGTATTATCAGGACGCAAATTAGTCAAGGCGCTGGCCCAGGTGGGATATCTTTTCGATCATCAGGAAGGAAGCCATATCATTTTGCGCCACCGACTTCCACCCCATCGCCGTTTGACCGTCCCGGACCATAAAGAAATCGCCAAGGGAACTCTGCGGCAAATCATTCGTGAAAGCGGTTTGACCATAAACGAATTGATTAAACTTTTATGAGATTTGCTTATTTTTCCCAAACCGCAGCCTAGGAACGAGAAAACCAAATTATTGAGATTTCCATGATTGACGATCAAACCATCCGGGACCTCTGCCGCCTAATTGTCCAGGATTTTCAGCCAGATAAGATCATCCTGTTCGGCTCCTATGCTTCCGGCCAGTCTACCCCGGATTCC
>VGSX01000394.1 GCA_016874895.1 Deltaproteobacteria bacterium | reverse complement strand
TCATGGTTTCTTTCATGGCCACGGCGATACCGCCCAGGGTCACCGGCCCGTTCTCGGATCTCTCCTCCAGGTCCGGGATGGTCAGGTCGGCCAGGACCTGGAGCTGGCGCCGGTATTTTTCCAGGGGGTGCCCGGAGAGGTATATTCCCAGGGCTTCTTTTTCCCGGGCCAGCCTGGCCAGCTCGTCCCATTCCGGCACCGGGGGCAGCCAGCCGTCGCCTTCGTCTTGATCGCCGTCCCCCAGGCCCCCGAACATGTCCATCTGGCGGGCCGCCTGCATTTTCAATGCCGCCTGGGTGCGTTCCAGGGCGGTTTCCAGGTTATTGAAGAGCCGGGCCCGGGCCAGTCCCAGAAAGTCGAAGGCCCCGGCCTGGATGAGGGATTCGATGACCTTTTTGTTGACCCTGGTCTGATTGATGCGCTGCAGAAAGTTCCCGAAAGAGGTGAACGGCCCCTTTTTCCTGGCCTCGAGGATGGCCCGGATGGCGTTGTCGCCGACGTTCTTCACCCCCGCCAGGCCGAAGCGGAGCTGCTGGCCCTCCACCGTGAAATCCCGTTCGCTGGCATTGATGCTGGGCGGCAGCAAAACCACCCCATCCTCCCGAGCTTCCTGGATGTGCTTGGTCAGGGCGGTGGAACTGTTCATTTCGCTGGTGAACAGCGCGGCCAGAAATTCCAGGGGGTAGTGGGCCTTGAGATAGGCGGTCTGATAGGTGATATAGGCGTAGGCGGCGCTGTGGGATTTATTGAACCCGTAGCCGGCGAACTTTTCGATGAGGTTGAACAGGTTGTCCGCCTTGACCGCCGGGAAGCCGCGCCCCACGGCGCCGGTGCAGAAGCGCTCCTTCTGGGCCGCCATGACGGCCGGCTCTTTCTTGCCCATGGCCCGGCGCAGGATGTCGGCCTCCCCCATGGAGTAGCCGGAAATCACCCCGGCTATCTGCATGACCTGTTCCTGGTAGAGAATAATGCCGTAGGTCTCCTGCAGGATGGGTTCCAACTCCGGCAGATCATAAGTTACATTCAGTTCGCCGTGTTTGCGCCTGATAAAATCATCCACCATGCCGCTCTCCAGGGGGCCGGGGCGGTACAGGGCCACCAGGGCGATGAGGTCCTCGAAACAGGTGGGGCGCAACTGCATAAGCTTTTCCCGCATGCCGCTGCTTTCCAACTGGAAGACGCCGGCGGTCACCCCGGAGCGCAACAGTTCAAAGGTGGCGGCGTCGTCCAGGGGGAGTTGGCGGTAATCGAACCGGGGCTCCTTGGTGCGCCGCACCAACCGGGCGGCGGTCTCCAGCACCGTCAGGGTGCGCAGTCCCAGGAAGTCGAACTTGATCAAGCCGACCTGCTCCACTCCCTTCATGTCGAACTGGGTCACCACTTCATCTTTATTGCCTTTATAAAGCGGCAGATAATTCCACAGGGGCTGATCCGCGATGACCACGCCGGCGGCATGGGTGGAAGCGTGCCGGGGGAGGCCCTCCAGGGCCGCGGCGATGGTCAGGATTTCCCTGACCGTGGGGTCGGCGTCCCGCAGCTCCCGCAGCCGGGGCTCTTTTTCCAGGGCGGTGGCCAGGTTGATTTTCAGGACCTCGGGGACCATCTTGGCGATCTTGTCCACTTCCGGGTAAGGCAGATCCAAAGCCCGGCCCACGTCCCGGATGACCTGCCGGGTTTTCAAGCTGCCGAAGGTAGTGATCTGGGCGACGTTTTCTTTGCCGTATTTTTTTGCCACGTATTCGATGATCTCGCCCCGGCGTTCGAAGCAGAAGTCCACGTCGATGTCGGGCATGCTCTTGCGTTCCGGGTTAAGGAAGCGCTCAAAAAGCAGACCGTAGGCGATGGGGTCCAGGTCGGTGATTTCCAGGGCGTAGGCCACCAGGCTGCCGGCCGCGGAACCCCGTCCGGGCCCCACCGGGATGTGGCGCTGGCGGGAATAATTGATAAAATCAGCCACCACCAAAAAATAGCCGGCAAACCCCATGCGGCCCAGGAGGTCCAGTTCCTCTTCCAGGCGGTCCCGGTAGTGCTGGATTTTTTCCACGGATTGGGGCCCGGTCCGGAGCAACTGCTGCAAACGCTGCTCCAACCCCGCTCTGGCCTGCTCCCGCAGGCGCTCCTCCATGGTCTGGCCGTTCGCCAGGGGAAAGACCGGGAAACGCAGTTCCCCCAAGGGAATCTCAAGCTGGCAGCGGGAAGCGATTTCCAGGCTCCGGGCCAGCACTTCGGGATGGTCGGGAAAGGCCGCGGCCATCTGCTCCGGACTTTTGAAGAAGAGCTGGTCGGTCTGGAAGCGCATGCGCTTGGCCGCATTGATGGTCTTGCCGGTCTGGATGCACAGCAGGATGTCATGGGCCCGGGCATCCTCCGGCCGGAGGTAGTGGCAGTCATTGGTGGCCACCACCGGCAGCCCCCACCGGGGGCCATTCTCCAATAACGCGGCGTTGACCTTGTGCTGCTCGGGCAGGTCGTTGGCCTGGACTTCCAGGTAAAAACGGCCGGGGAAGAGCTCGTTGTATTCCCGGGCCGCAGTTTCCGCGGCCTTCAGGTCATCGGCAATAATATGGCTGGCCACGGCCCCGTGCAGACAGGCGCTCAGGGCGATGAGGCCCTCCCGGTGGTCGGCCAAAAGCTCCTTATCGATGCGGGGTTTATAGTAAAAACCTTCCAGATGGGACTTGGAGGCCAGGCGCAGGAGGTTCTGATAACCGGTGAAGTTTTCCGCCAGCAGGACGAGATGATGATTGTCACCCTTGGTTTTGGGGTTCTTGTCCAGGCGGCTGCCCGGAGCCACGTACACTTCGCAGCCGATGAGGGGAGTTAGCCCCGCTTTCCGGGCCTTTTGGTAAAATTCCACCACCCCGAACATAGTGCCATGATCCGTGATGGCCACGGCCGGCATATCCATCTGTCTGGCCGTCTCGATTAAATCGTTGAG
>VGSX01000393.1 GCA_016874895.1 Deltaproteobacteria bacterium | reverse complement strand
AAAAGAGATGTTCTGATTCATATTCCGCAGGAGGAGGCTTTTGGCCTTGTGGTGGCGGAAGCCATGCTGCGAGGAATGAAAATACTTGCGGCTCGAGCGGGTGGGATCGTTGACTTTCAGAAAATTTATCCCGGGATAATTCTTGTTGATCCAAACAGCCCTCACGAATGGCGGCGGGCTTTGTCAGACTTGGTCGCGACTCCGCCTCTGCGATTCGAGCGAGAAAATTGGGACTATAAGATCTATCAACCTCGAAGAATCGCCCAACTTCACTGCCAGGCTTATCGAGATCTTTTGGAAAAAGCGGCGGTCAGGGGATCGGGTTCCGGTGTCTGCAGTCATGATTAAACCCGCCCAGACTTGTTTTGACTAAAATCGAAAGGCTTCGCGTGAACCAAAATGCGTTAAACCTTGGCCTGAACTATGCTTTGATAGACATTTATTAGGGGTACGACCGCCTCTTTCCAGCTCCATAGCTTGATTTGGGGTGCTTTTTGCATGGTTGCTTGAGCGTGGAATTTTTTAAGAATTTGAATGTCTGTCTTGAGGTTTCCGGAGAAATACGAGGCTTGGTTTTCGAATCGCTCTCTAGACCATTTGAGGTCTGGAAGCAGCAGCGGCAGCCCGCAGGCGGTTGCCTCATGGGCAGAGAGGCACCAGTTTTCATAACTGCTCATCAACACAAACCCGCGGGCCGCCTTCAGGAGTTTGATGATTTCCTCCTCCTGAATGACGTGGGGATGATACTTCACGAATTTGCCGTCAATGAGATTGGTAAACTGCTTCCAGTAATCTTCTTCGAGGTGGTAGGGCTTTCCAACAAAAAGAATGGGCACTTCGGCGGCTCGGGCCAGCTTGGCGAGTTCCACGTTTCTCTTGCAGGGCGTGATGGTCCCTATGGAGATTAAATGATTCTGTTGCCGGGCGGGCTGACCGGTTTGTAGAAATTTTTCGGAAAGCCCTAGGGGCACCTGGGTAATTTTCTTTGGGGAAACCCGGTACACTTTTTCAAGTACGTATTTTTCCGCGGCCAGCCCCACAAAATTATGAGCACACTCATTAAAAGTACGCCAGATGAGCTGTCGTTTCACCCCCTCCCCTCCGGGCAGTTGGAGCAGGAGTTGGGTCAACACCCCTTGGCACAAAAGCCTCAAATTTGAGCGGTTACAGGTCGTCGAAAACAAGGTTGTCATGACTACCGGCATGCCAATCTTGCGAGCCAAGCCCAAATAGGAGGAGGGGGCAGCGTTGAAATAGTGAATTAGGTCCCCGCGCTGCTCCGCATCCCACCATCGCAAAAAATCAACCTCAACGCCGTGCGCTTCCAAGGCACTCTTGGTCTTTAAGATTTGAGACTCCACTCCTCCATGCGCCAAAAGGAAGGGACTGGAGTGGTCGAACAAAACCCTCATTTTCTTGCTATAGGGGGAAAGGTGGTTCATGTCACCCTTGCCCGTCCTCTTTTGCCTTTCTTCAGAGCATGAGTTAAGCTTTTACCTGTGCAAAGTCTTACGGTTCAAAAACTGGTTTTAATTCTGATCGGCCTGCTGGGATTTATCTCTGCCCCATGGATATGCGCTCAGACCCTTGGAGGCAACATGGTCCCTTTCTCGCTCATCCTTGGGATCGGCTTCCTCTTGGCTTTCGTTTTTCTTTTGGGCGACAAATGTTGGCTCTCTATCCCTTTGTGCCTTCCGATGGGTGGTTCTGTTAATATTCTACCCATTCACTTCAGCCCTTTTGAGCTCTCCATGCTTTTGGTGATTGGCTACGTATTTATCCAATTTATCATGACGGATCGGCGGTCGTTATCCTTCGGTCCTCCCAGCATTTTTATACCTCTCTTGGTCATCGCGGTAATTCTTCTCTATCACTGGGGTAGGGGCGGAGGCATTGGACTGACCATGTTCGGTGGCGAAGCCAGTGGTGGACGCAGGTTTTTTACCATTCTTCTCGGAATGCTGGCACTGCCGGCAATTCTTTGGTTTCCGCCGTTGGAGGATCGATGGCTTCGCGCCATCCCTCTGCTTTATTTGATTGGCAATGTCTTGGACTTCTTGCCTTGGCTCCTCTCCACCTATGCCCCGGGGATTGCGCCAATTATTTATCGGTTTTACACCACCGTAAATCTGGATGCGTACGCCTCTTCTTCAGGATTCTACGAAACCTCCGTGACCCGGTATGGACCTCTCGGATTTATTGGTCTGGGGCTTCAGGTGGCCCTGATTTCATTTTACCCGGCCAAGTTGTGGATCCGACCGAACTACTGGTGGGTTCCGGTTCTTTCCCTTCTGTGCTTGCTCGGCGTTATTTTCTCTGGATTTCGTTCCTACCTATTTAACTATGTTTTAGTCTCTGCTTTGGCGCTGTTTTTCAGTATTCGCTGGGCCAGTTTGCTTCTTATTCCCATAGGGGCCGCGGTGATCACGGTCCTGTGTCTTGGTCAGGGATCTGCTTTTGATCTGCCCCTCAATATCCAAAGAACCTTATCCCCCTTGCCGGGCAATTGGAGTCCGATCGCGTTGGAAACTGCCGAGTCTTCAGACGATTTTCGTTCCGAAATTCAAAAGGTATACCAGCAAGAATTCATGGTTCAGTCGGGTCTCTTTGGAGAGGGGTATAAATATGATCAAAAATTTATGTGGGACCGGGTCCTGTCGTTCAGCGAGCGAGAGCGACTGCGGGGCTTAGAGGAAACGGTGCGGGGATTTATTCAGGCTCGCGATCACCATGTGGGCTGGGTCGCCGTTCATCATCCGATTGGTACGGTGGGTTTTATTGCTTTTGTGGTTTTGTGTGTGAGTTCAGTTGTCTTTGTTTTCCGGTCTATTTGGAAAATTCCCCTTGGAAAACTCAGTCCACCCCAGGTGTGGTCTTCTGCTTTGATTGTTCAGATCATCATCAGTTTTTTTACTGTTTTCGGCGCTATGCACAACTTCC
>VGSX01000392.1 GCA_016874895.1 Deltaproteobacteria bacterium | reverse complement strand
TGACCAGGATGACCTCGAAAAAGAGCGGCAGGTAATTTTCCAGGAAATCGACAACCTGGAAGACACCCCGGACGAGTATGTCCACGATCTGTTCAGCCGCCGCTTCTGGGGTGAATCCGCCTTCGGCCGGCCCGTCATGGGGGACGCCCGGACCGTGGGCAGTTTCTCCCGGCCCCTGCTCCTAAATTATCGCCAGTGTCATTATCAATCCGACCGTCTGGTCATCGCCGCGGCGGGCCGGCTCCGGCACGACCTCCTGGTGGAGCTGGCAGGTACGGCCTTCGGGGATTTTCACAACGGCCGGCGTCCTCCCCCCCGGGAGGCGGTCTGCACTTTTCCGGGCGCTTATTCCCTGGCTCGTGACCTGGAGCAGGTGCATCTGGTCATGGGCGGCCAGGGCCCGGCGGCCGGCGAGTCCTCCCGCTTTGTGGCCATCCTCCTCAATCTGGTCCTGGGGGGCAACATGAGTTCCCGCCTCTTCCAGGAGGTGCGGGAGAACCAGGGCTTATGCTACTCCATTTATTCCTTCCTGCACAGTTTCAGCGATACCGGCCTGTTGGGCGTCAGCGCCGCGGTGGGTCCGGAAAATCTCGATCTCCTGCTGGAAACCATCCGCCGGGAATTCCGCAAGATGCAGACCCAGGAAGTCTCTGCCGCGGAATTGCAGGCCGCCCAGGATTATTCCCGGGCCTCCTTTTATCTCAGCGCCGAAGACAGCGACAACCGCATGCTCCGTCTGGCCAAGAATGAAATAAATTTAGGCCACTACATCTCCTACGAAGAAATCATCGCCGGGCTCCAGGCCGTCACCTCCCGCCAGATCCTGGAAATGGCCCAGGAATGCCTCAACCCGGCCCGCTGGCAGACGGTGTGCCTGGGGCCGGTGGACTCCCTTCTTCCTTGACACCCGCCTCTTATGGGAAAGAATCTTTTAATGGCAGGGATGAGGGAAAAGGAAAAAGGGAAAAGGGATTAAACAGGAATGAAAGGAAAACCGTCATGTTGCCCAAGATCGAGCCCACCGCCACCGCCAGCTGGCCCCGGCTCCAGAAACACTATGAGCAGATCAAAGATGTGCAGATGAAAACCTGGTTTGCCCAGGACCCGCAGCGATTTGAACGTTTTTCCCTCACCTTTAACGATATCCTGGTGGATTATGCCAAGCATCGCATCACCGCCGAGACCCTGGGGCTGCTCCTGGACCTGGCTGCGGAGGTGAAGCTTCCGGAAGCCATCGAGAAAATGTTCCGGGGGGAGGCCATTAACGAAACGGAGAACCGGGCGGTGCTGCACGTGGCGCTTCGCAACCGGGCTAATACGCCCATCCTGGTGCACGGCCAGGATGTCATGCCGGAGGTCAACGCGGTGCTGGCCAAGATGCGGGATTTCTCGGAGCAGGTCATTTCCGGCGCCTGGACGGGCTATACCGGCAAGAGAATCACCGACATCGTCAATATCGGCATCGGCGGCTCGGACCTGGGTCCGGTCATGGTCACCGAGTGCCTGCGCCCCTACCGCCGACCGGGTCTGCGGGTGCATTTTATTTCCAATATCGACGGCACCCATATCAGCGAGACCCTGGCCCGGATCAACCCGGAGACCGTCCTTTTCCTCATCGCCTCCAAGACTTTTACCACTCAGGAGACCATGACCAATGCCCACACGGCCCGGAACTGGTTTCTGCAGCACGCCGGTGAGGCCCGGCACGTGGCCAGGCATTTTGCCGCCATTTCCACCAACACCCATGCAGTTGAGGCCTTCGGCATTCACCCGGACAACATGTTTGTGTTCTGGGACTGGGTGGGGGGCCGTTTTTCCCTGTGGTCCGCCATCGGCCTGTCCATCGCCTGTTTTGTAGGTTTTGATAATTTCGTGGAGCTGCTTGCCGGGGCCCATGAGATGGACCTGCACTTCCGGCATACCCCCTTGGACCGGAACATCCCGGTGATTCTAGCGCTTTTGGGGATCTGGTACACGGATTTCTTCGGGGCCGAAACCGAGGCCATCCTGCCCTATGACCAGTACATGCACCGGTTCCCGGCCTACTTGCAGCAGGGCAACATGGAGAGCAACGGCAAGTCCGTGGACCGCCGGGGGCAACGAGTCACCTACCAGACCGGCCCCATTATCTGGGGGGAACCCGGCACTAACGGCCAGCACGCCTTTTACCAGTTGATCCACCAGGGGACCAAGCTCATCCCGGCGGACTTTCTGGCCCCGGCCATCAGCCACAACCCGGTGGGAGAGCACCACCGGATACTGCTGTCCAATTTCTTTGCCCAGACCGAGGCCCTGATGCTGGGGAAGACCTGGGACCAGGTGGCGGCGGAACTGCGACAGGCCGGCAACAGCCAGGAATATATTGATAACTACGGTCTCCACCGGGTTTTTCCCGGCAACCGCCCCACCACCTCGATTCTCTTTAAAAAGCTGACTCCCCGGGTGCTGGGCAGCCTCATCGCCCTGTACGAGCACAAGATTTTCGTCCAGGGGGTCATCTGGAACATTTTCAGCTTCGACCAGTGGGGCGTGGAACTGGGCAAGCAACTGGCCAAAACCATCCTGCCGGAGTTAGCCGACGACCGACCGGCGACCACCCACGACGCTTCCACCAATGGTTTGATCAATGCCTATAAAAAAATGCGGGGCTAGGGGGAAGGGGTAACCACAATGCTGTTGAATTAGGGAGTTCCACCCCTTTTGTCATCCTGAGCCGCCCCCGGCGGCGAAGGATCTAACCTGTCATGATGATCTAGATTCTTCGCTTCGCTCAGAATGACAAGTCGCTCAGAATGACAAGTCGTTTAGAATGACAATTCGCTCAGAATGACAAGTCGCTCAGAATGACAAAAAGGAAGCTCCCTCCGGTGACCACCCACGACGCTTCCACCAATGGTTTGATCAATGCCTAGAAAAAAATGCGGGGCTAGGGGGAAGGGGTA
>VGSX01000391.1 GCA_016874895.1 Deltaproteobacteria bacterium | reverse complement strand
CCTTTATCTGGACCAAAACCGCCGATGAAATTCTGAATAAACTGGCACCGCTTTATGCCAGAAATAATATCAAAGTTAATTGTGAGACACTACACTAGCTTGTGCCCTTGGGCACCCACCTCACCCTCAACGGTTCCCGCTTTCATTACCGCCAAGGCCTTTTTCAGATAGCTCATGTTCTAAGCCTCCCTTGCGAAAAAAGCGAATTAAGCGAAATAAGGTAGAGACTTTTTTCGCATTTTTCGCTTATTTCGCATCCCTGGTGTATCTCAATCGTTCGGTGGGCCGTCCCCCTGTTCTGATGGTCTCAAGGCTAATAAGCCCGCGCCGCAGTAATTCAGCGATCGCCTGCTGGATCCGATGGGCCGTTTCCTGACGCCCGAAGAGGTGGCTCACCTCGGTCCGGGTAAGTCCGTCCGGGGCCGCCTTCAAAGCTTCGAGGATCGTGTCCGCCACCGGGTCGCCTAAGGCCTGACCGAAGAGGTTCCTGACCGAGGCGTCACAATAATCCCACACCGCCAAGGCCGGCAGCAGGTGCTGGGCACGGACAAGAACCTCGCCGTCCAGCAATGCGAAAATCATTGAGAGCCTCAAGACCTGGGCTTCGGCGCGGGAGGTCAGGGTTCCCACCATGCACGGCTTGCCCTCCGAAAGTTCCGGATACACCTGGGCCCACAAAGCCCTGGCCTCGGAGTCTCTGCTGACTTCGCCTGCGCTGCTCGCAAAGGTCACCGCCTCTCCCAGGCGCTTCAGGAACGGTGCAAAATTGACTTCATGAATGCGCCCACCCTCCGGCAAGACCTTGGACCGTCGGACACAGAACCACAGAATTCTATTGCCGAAACCGTTGGCGGCCTCGGTCCGGGTCAGGTATCGTTTCAGTTCCCCCTCCGTTATATGACCGATCAGGGAGATGTGGGCCCCGGCGGCGCGAGTGGGAGAATTCTTGGTCAGGGTGGCGAGGTCCCCGGAATCCCAGGCATCTCGGCACACCGCGCTGAGAACATTTCCCTGCCGCTCAATTTGCCTCAGAACATTTGCAAATTCGGGCTCTACTACCAGGAGGCGTTTATCTTGTTCGCCGGAGTCGACGACTTCGTCTTCGTAAACCGTCTGCCCTTTAACCCTCCTCGCCACCTGTTTGGTAATAGGGTCCCTTACTTGGAAGATCAGTCCCTCTCCGCTGCTGAGCCCGGATTTCACGCGGGCCTGCCAGCTCTGGTCAACCGCGGTGAGGGGAGCCTTGACTTGGCCCCAGCTGGTCCCCTTCCGGGCCTTGGCCGTCTCCCCCACCGCCACGCCGTAGAGGTTGCAGTAATGTGCATCCGCTTCGACTTTGGCGTAGGCACCCCTGCCGATCAGGTTGCCGAATCCCATCAAGAATTGCAGCAGCAGGGCCACCGGGTCGGATTCGGTGTGGGGCTCCACCAACCCCACAAACTCACCCGCCAAGCCGTAAAAAGCCTCAGGCGCCATCACCGGCCAGGGCGCCGCCTCCTGCTTGGGCTCCGCCAGGTGTACACCGTTGCCACCCGATCCGTATCCCTGATGAGAGCCCCTGGTGAATTCCCCTAACATTCCCTCACCGCTGATGAGCCGTCGGGCCTCGGCCCAGGTCCTGGCCTTGCAGGAGTTGTGAAAGCACTGGTAAAACAATTTCCCGTCCGCCGCTTGGCCTATAGCCGCTTCCCCGTTGTTGTGAGAGGGATCGAAGAGACATTCCTCCAGGCAATAGAGCATCCCCCCGCCGTGGGGTTTCACCCGCACCACGGCAACGTCGTAGTGGCGGAGGTAGTCCTCAAGGTCAAAATTCCTCCCCGTCTGCCCCTGAAGTGGTTTAGTTTTGGGAGCCTCCTTGGACTCAGGTTCCTTAGCAATTCTTTCCAGGAGATCCTGGGAGACGGGCCGCCGGGCCTTGGGAAGGGAAAGAATTCTGGCCAGCCGGTGAGGACGGTCCTGGGTATTGTCCCCCTTGCGGGCCATCGTGCCGTAAAGCTTTGTCAGCCTGGCGGGGTTGAAGACCACTTGGTCGAGCTCCAGGTTCAGGTGGGCCAACAAGTCGGCGTATCGACGGGCCAGACCTGATAGCAATG
This sequence comes from Deltaproteobacteria bacterium, assembly GCA_016874895.1. Taxonomy (GTDB): domain Bacteria; phylum Desulfobacterota; class Desulfobaccia; order Desulfobaccales; family Desulfobaccaceae; genus Desulfobacca. The sequence goes on along the minus strand of VGSX01000391.1, from coordinate 853 downwards.
CTTTTAAGAGAGCTGCGGTCTTGTCGTCCACGGGCAGGTCCAGGGGATACACCAGGTGCCCGCCATTTCCCGAGTCCCCCACAAGCGGTTCCGGCCATCCCTCCTTTTCAAGGTCAGCTTGGATGATCTGGACCATTTCCAGAGCAGCTTCGTGCTCGGCGTCGGTGCTCGAGATGCCTTCAGGTCTGATAGGGTCGATGTCGATGAGAAGGTTGCGGACGTGCTGAATTTCTGTGTTTTTGGTCCGCTCCCCCCCGGCTATGAGGCGCTCGTTTGCCCGAGATAGCAGCGCCTCCAGGCAGGGGTTCATGGTGACGTGGATCCCTGCTCCCTGAACTTGCGCCGCCAGAGCCACCGCTTTGTAGTGGTCCCTGAACCATCCGGCCACTATGGCCTTTTTCCCCCGTGCGTAGCCCTCCCACGTGGAGCTCTTTGCGAATTTGGGGCCGATGATGCACCGCTCAAATACCGAGTCAGGCGGGTGAAGGAAGTCCAGAGTTGCAGCCATGGTGGCCTCCGGGTCCCCTTTATAGAAGGACTTCAACTCTGCCCCGGCTCCTGGGCCCTGGACTTCGGCCTCGTTGGGATTCGTATGCATTTACAACCTCTGCTGCATGATTTTGCCCTCGGTTAGTGGCCCCAGGCTTGGAAATTTTACAGGGGGGCAACCCTGATCTTTCGAGCTTCCATGTAGGCGAGGACGTCTTCCAACGAATATCTAACCAGACGGCCAAATTTCGAATAATACCAATTTCTAATTGACATTTAACAAACATCGGCTTACTCTCCAAGGGAAAATATATGGAGGGTATGAGCATGGCCCGTCCGAAAAAGGTGGTGAATGTTGCATTGG
>VGSX01000390.1 GCA_016874895.1 Deltaproteobacteria bacterium | reverse complement strand
GGGGCTGAAGACCTTCGGCTTCGGCGGCGGGCGGGTGGACGTCTGGGAGCCCCTGGAGGACATCTACTGGGGTTCCGAAGAAGAATGGCTGGCTACGAGCGACAAGCCCAAGAGCCGTTACTCCGGAGAACGGGATCTGGAAAACCCCCTGGCGGCAGTGCAGATGGGCCTGATCTACGTCAACCCGGAAGGACCGGACGGCAACCCGGACCCGGTGGCTTCCGGCCATGACGTTCGCACTACCTTCGGGCGCATGGCCATGAATGATGAAGAGACCGTGGCACTCGTCGCTGGTGGGCACACGTTCGGCAAATGCCATGGCGCCGGCCCGGCGTCCCATGTGGGTCCCGAACCTGAGGCTGCCCCCATCGAGGAACAGGGTCTCGGCTGGAAGAGCAGCTTCGGCAGCGGCAAAGGCGGCGATACCATCAGCAGCGGCATCGAGGGCGCCTGGAAGCCGAACCCCACCACCTGGGACATGGGTTATCTGAAAGTGCTGTTCAAATACGAGTGGGAGCTGGTCAAGAGCCCGGCCGGGGCGCATCAGTGGCTGGCCAAGGACGTGGCTGAAGAGGATATGGTGGTTGACGCGCACGACCCGTCGAAGAAGCATCGGCCGATGATGACCACGGCGGATCTCTCCCTCCGCTTCGACCCCATCTACGAGCCCATCGCCCGGCGCTTCCTGGAGAACCCCGATCAATTCGCCGATGCCTTCGCCCGGGCCTGGTTCAAGCTGACCCACCGGGATATGGGCCCCCGCTCTCGCTACCTCGGACCGGAGGTCCCGGCGGAGGAACTGATCTGGCAGGACCCGGTGCCCGCCGTGGATCATGAGCTCATCGACGCATCAGACATTGCCGCCCTTAAGGGCAAGATCCTGGCCTCGGGCCTATCGATCCCGGAACTGGTCTACACCGCCTGGGCCGCGGCGTCCACGTTTCGCGGCTCCGACAAGCGCGGCGGCGCCAATGGGGCCCGCCTTCGTCTGATCCCGCAGAAGGATTGGCAAGTCAATCAACCTGACCGACTGCAGAAGGTGCTGCAGACCCTGGAAGGTATCCAGAAGGAGTTCAACGCCGCCCAGTCCGGGGGGAAGAAGGTGTCGCTGGCCGACCTGATCGTTCTGGGCGGGTGCGTTGGCGTCGAGCAGGCGGCGAAGCAGGCCGGTTACGAGGTGACCGTCCCCTTCTCCCCGGGACGCACGGATGCCTCGCAGGAGCAGACCGACGTGGAGTCCTTCGCCGTCCTCGAACCGGCGGCCGACGGGTTCCGCAACTACCTTAAAAAGAAATTCGCCGTAACGGCGGAGGAACTGCTGGTTGATCGGGCCCAACTGCTGACCCTGACCGCTCCGGAGATGACGGTTCTCGTTGGCGGTATGCGGGTCTTGAACGCCAACTTCGGCAAGTCCCCGCACGGCGTCTTCACCAAGCGGCCAGAGACGCTCACCAATGACTTCTTCGTGAATCTGCTGGACATGAGAACGGTGTGGAAGGCAACCGAAGACGAAAACGTGTTTGAGGGTCATGACCGCGCTACGGGCGAACTCAAGTGGACCGGCACCCGGGTGGACCTCATCTTCGGTTCCAACTCCCAACTCCGGGCCGTGGCGGAAGTTTACGGATGTGAGGACTCCCAGGAGAAGTTCCTGCACGACTTCATCGCGGCGTGGCACAAGGTAATGAACCTGGACCGCTTCGACCTCGCCTGATCGGAGCATAAACGTCCGGGTGGCCTGGGGCTTGACGTCACGGAAGTGGAGCGCCTGGCCGTCACGCCCCGGGAGGACCGGTCCAAGTACACTGACATGGGGACATATGCTTGAGATTGTGCCAACCGGGTAGATCGTTCACTGACTGCTCCTGAGTATAAATGCGCAGTCGGCCGGTTGGCTCCTGATTCCTGAAAAGACATATCATGGGAGGAAGCCATGGAACACCAAAAAACTTTAGTCTGCACCTGTGACAACTGCGGCAATGAGGCCGAAATGACCATCAAGTGCGAAGAAATCGTGCTGGAAAGCAAGCCGGCCGAGCCGACCGCGCCTGCCGTGCCTAAACAGGGCAAGGGTACTTTCACCTGCACCCAGTGCGGCAATGAAGCCGAAATGATCATCGATTTGTAAGATTACATTACCCCAGAGGCAGAGGAATGTCTCACCGAAGACACGCCTCTGCCCGATTTCCCCCGCAGCCCTATCAAAAATCTGTTATCGGTGCCAGGCTGAAGCAGACGGCAGTTTGCCCTAGATTTAGCGGGTGCGAAATTTATACAGACGGACAGCCAGTTGACAAGGTCGCCGGTATTACTGAATCTGGCCGGCGGCAAGCTCCCCCCGGAAGATTTTGGCAAGAATACGGCCTGGCGGTGGATCATGGTAATCTCATAAACTTGTTGAAATTAGCCGATTGTGGTATAGAAAAGTTTTTGTAGGCGTTCAGCTATCAGCAATCAGCTTTCAGCAAAAACAATGGGTTAGGAAAACTAAGAGAAGAACCAGTGATCCGCCACCTTAGAATAACTATTTGAATTTAAAGCATTAGCTGACGGCTGCAAGCTGACCGCTGAACGCTGACAAGTTTTTAAGCCAAGGCCATTGTGCCTTGCAGCCAGTTCTCAGCAAGGAAGGAAGAGCCATGGGGGGAAAGTTGAATCAGGGCCTGGTGCAGATTTATACCGGCGAAGGCAAGGGCAAGACCACCGCCGCCCTGGGATTGGCGCTGCGGGCCCTGGGGCGGGGCCTCAAGGTCTTCATGCTGCAGTTTCTCAAAGGTGAGGAAACCGGGGAACTCCATGCCGGCCGCCATTTTGGGGACAATTTCGTCATTGAGCAGACCGGTATGCCCGGATTCATCCGCAAGAGCAAGGTTGAGGCCGCTGACGCTCTCCGGGCCAAAGAGGCCCTGGCCCGGGCCGAGGTAATCCTCACGGGCGGCGACTACGATCTCG
>VGSX01000389.1 GCA_016874895.1 Deltaproteobacteria bacterium | reverse complement strand
GCACTCATAACAGGTCAGAACTCGCTCCGTGGCCTGAGGCCTCTGGGCCAGATAACTTATCACCTGGGGCTTATACTTCTTCACCAGGGCCAGCAGGGGGCGCACCTGGGCCGGGTCCGGGTCGCCGGGGCCTTCAAATTTGGCCTTGATGGTTTCCCCGTTCACCGTAAACCGATAACCCATGAGGGCCAACTTCCGCACCGCCTCGATTCCAGGGTTCATAGCTCTACCTCATATAAAGAAGAGGAATCGTTTTCGTCATTCCCGGAAAAGGTCTGTTTTTTATCGCCCCTATCGTCCATATCGTCCAAAGCCTCACCATTCGTGGATTTCCGGGTGGACGGTCTTTTTTGCGGATCGTCCGTGACCGTCCGGGGATCGTCCTTTTGGACGGTGGGATCGTCCGAATCCTTTGGATCGTCCAAGGGATCGTCCGGCGAAAATCCGCATGGTTCCTCGGTCTGGGCGGTCTGGGCGGTCTGGGCGGTATTTTCCTTACCATTTCTGGTAAGTGATATAAGCCTATTTCCCGATTTGGAGCGTAAAACGTCAATCCCGACCGCCCTCAAAAAGGTGGCAGCCCTTGTGAGCCGGTTGCTTAATGAATTTGCGGCCTTGGGCCATATTTTCCCTTTGGTCACCTTCTCTCCGGCAATTTCCGAAAGCTCCTCCAGGAGTTTGCTTGCAGATCCTGCCCAGGTCTCCTTATCCTCCATGAACTCCCTCACCGCCACCGCCACCACGTCCGCCTCGAGAGTTGCTTCCACCGCCTCTTGCCTATTACTCTCGTATGCCTTCATGAAAGAGCCCTGGGGCCAGGGCATCGCCGGTTCACAGGCGGTTATCCAGGCGCAAAAATCTGCCATACGGGGATATGATTCCAAGTTTACCTGGTTAATGTGTCGCAACCCGGCACTTACGGCGTCCAGGAGGGCGCCGATGATCCGAGGCTGAACTGCCTCAAATGCCCTCCAGAATTCTTGTTCTTTCCGGCGGGCTTCTTTGGCTATCTGCGGGAGAGTGATAATGATGCTCCGGTCAGCAAGGTCCGGGCGCGTCGCTATAGCGGAGATTCCATTAAGAATTAGCGGGCGCATGGCGTCAAATATCGCTTCCTCGCCGTTGGTCCAAAGCGCGCGAGTGGAAAATCCACCGCCCGTTGATAACCGATAAAAAACATCAGATAGCCAAGCCGGCAAACCGCTAAGATTGTCGAAGGCCAGTACCCAAGAATTTGTTGCGGAGATCATTATGTCTCGGATTTCACGCGGGGTTGACCGTAAAGGCGATGTGCCGGGATCGACTAGGGACCGAACAACCCGGCCCGCGGTGGACTTGGCTGCGCCCTGTTCTCCTTGAAGCACCAAGATCGGATAAGGCCCGGAGGGGTTTAGGGCCGCCAAAAGCCAAGCAACGATCAGGTAAAAATCAGCATCACTCCCCACATTGAGGAAAGGACGCAATTCCCTTATATTTCCCCCTCTTTCGGGCCGATATAGACCTGCCATTCCCTTAGACCGTCGGAATTTTACCGGGGGTGCAGAGACTATCTGCCATTCCGAGGGCGTGATGGCAACCGCCTCCCAGAGAGGATTGCCCAAATCAAGATAAACGGTGTTACCGAAATCCCCCGCCACCCTCACGTAAACATCTCGCTCAGGACCGTCGAAATGAGCCTTGGCTTCCAGTATGTTTAAGGCGCCTCCCATGGCCTCGGAGTTTGGAGGCTTTCCTTCGGCTTCATAGAATTCTCTCGCTAACCATCGGCGGAACCCTGTGCTTTTGATAGGCCAGGTTTCATGGTGTCTTCCCACCACCAAAAGATTTTCCACAGGAAACGAGGCAAAGCCTTCCATATTCGGATTATGAAACAATTCAACTTCAGCTGTTAGGTTGAGCAAAATTTCCGCCTGAGTCTGGTCCCCTTCCCCATCACCTCCATTTTTCCCTTTTGATTTTCGGGCTTCGGTCTTCTTACGGGAGTCACCACCGGGCCCGGAGGCAGTAGCCGGGCTCCATTCCGGGGTCTCCTCCACCAGAGCTTGAAGCTGCTCCACGGTTCCCCCGGAGTCAAGCCAATCTGAAACGTCGCCTTTTTCTGGAAGGTCTGGAAGTTCCACAACCTTGATGCTGGTGGCAATACCATGGACGCTCCGTGCGACTTTCTGGGCATGGGCACGTCCGGGATCGTCATTGTCTGGGAGGATTACAACTAACCTGCCTTGAAGGTGGCTGTTATATTCCTCCCGCCACTTGCCAGCCCCCATAGCGTTGCAGGTGGCGATCATCCCCAGATCGCGGAGTCGTTCCACATCTTTCTCCCCCTCCGGAATGTACACCGTAGCTGCCGGGTCCGCCGCTAAGAGTTCTGAGAGCCGATATAGGACAAGCGACGCGGCCGGGAACTTCTTCACCGCGGCCATAGGGTTCTGTCCCTTTTTGCCCACGGGGTACCAATCTGCCGAATTGTTAAAGCACTGGTACTCCCCTGCCCGCAGTCCCCAGACGGACCCGCCACCGGGTAGAGGCCGCCTTTGGCTGAAGGTCTTGCTGCCGTCGGCGTTGAGGAACCGGCACACCTCGAATAAGAGGTTCCCCTCCGCATCTCGGTACTCATAGCTAGCTAATAGCTCTCTTTTGCTCCTGGTGCCTCCTTTCCCATTGCCGGTAGGCCATAAATCTTTCTCCCTTAAAGCCGCTATCAGCCGGTCCTGGGGACACCCGGCATGGCACTTTACCAAGATTTTGCCGTCCTTCTCCGTCACCGACATAGAAGGATTTGAGTCAGCATGGGCCGGGCAATGGACTAGACCGTTAGTCTTGTGGCAGGCGCAGGAGTGGTTATCGCATTTAATATAATTTTCCCTTTCTAATGTAACAAATAGCTGCACGCACAGAGCTCGGTTAACCGGGTTGGTGAAAGGAAACGCAGGTTTTCGGCTAGGACATCCATTAAGGTTTCCTCGC
>VGSX01000388.1 GCA_016874895.1 Deltaproteobacteria bacterium | reverse complement strand
CTTCATCGGCGCCCCCTCATGTTTGGTGTGTTTTTTCCCAAAATCACCTTAGCACGAGAACGCCTATGAAGCTTATATTTTTAAGAAACCACCCCTAAAAATGGACTTTTGCAAGAGGCTCGGATGTATTTAATTAAAAATCTGAGCAACCACCCGGTCCATGCTCGACAGGTGACGCCGCGGCAGGATCATATCTTTTTGGTTGCTAGGGCTTAGAGAGCGAAGTAGCAGTTGATCATTGTGAAAATACAGGCGGCCCAGAAACATTCGGTTAGTCGCGTCGCAGTAAACTACCAGGTCCCCTTCCTTTATCTTTCCATTTCGATGAACGATTAGCTCGGCACCCTCAAGTAATACAGGTTCAAAGCTTTTGTCTTTAATTCTTATGCCGTAAACTTCTTCCGCTTTCGGCCAGTCTTTTTTTTCGGCAATAATGCGTGGGAGTGGCACATACCCAATAATGGTTTCCTCAACTGCACCAGGATATCCACATTCTTGGACCGAAGAAATTTCTGACACAATGGGAATGGCCACATGCTCGTCAGCCAAATCCCCCACCTGCACCCCCAGGGCTTTTGCCACGAGTTCGAGATGGGACATGACCCACTTGCGGTTGCCTTTGAGCATTCTAGATAGTTGGGAAGGATGAACCTTTCTGGCGGGATCCAACTGATTTATCCGTTTGGCTAATTCGACAATTTTCCAACCCCGCGCCCTTACCAACGCCCGTATGCGCTCATTTATCATAGCGCCTACATTATGCCAACTTGTCATACCTTTGTCAAGTATTTCTTTGATTTTACTGAGGTTTTGCCATTTTTTTCAGAATGCCGCGGCATCTCCTTCAACCATCCGTTCAAGGCCCGGTTTCTGCCGAGAATTTTTCATTTTTTTAGCCCTCTGAAAAATCCTATTGGATTTTATTTACTATTTTAATGCCAATTTGTCAACACCAAATACTAAAAATGCACAATAAAGTAAATTTTATCTTTCCAAATATCGCCATTTAACCCCAAGGAGACAATTCGTGCTTCCATAATTACCAACTGCCCAGCAAAGTTTTCTCATGAGATCGCGCAACCCTAAAGCCCAGAAAGACAGGATTTGCCTCGTCGCCATCTTTCAACCATGGACCGCCTCATCGTCCTGATAATCTAAGTAAATCGCCATATTGCAAAAAACAAACCTGGTGATTTGTTTATTGACATTAATAATGCTTTTATGGCAATATTTATTTGCCATTTATTGTTTTTTAGGTTATCATGGAATCGGCGAGGCCCACGGGCCCATCTGGAACTGCATTTGGCGATGCCATGATTGGCCTGCAGCTTCTCGTCCGTCAATTGCCGCTCCCAAGGCGGAGCCATCAGCAGAACTGCGAAGCTCCGGTGAAGACTATGAAACCAGGGAGGCATTGCCCCCTTTATATCCGACCCCGCCAGGTCCCGGAGTTCTTCGGCATCTCGGAGCGCACCGTGCGCCACCTGATGATGCGGGGAGACCTCAAGGAAAACTTGCATTGGTTCAAGAAGAGCAGTAGGATGGTGTTGCTTTCTGTCCAGGCCCTTGAAGAGTGGATCAAGGAGGGCTGATGGCGACCATTCGCATCATCAAGGGCCGTATCTACTACCACTTTCGCTTTAAGGGGGTGAAGTGTACTGAAAAAGCAGGATTAGAGGCTACTAAAGACAATCTCAAGCAGGCGAAGAAGTTTGTCAAGCTCATAGACGCCGAAATCGCCAATGGCATCTTTGAGTACGAAAAACACTTCCCGCATGGGGCCAAGATTGAACAGTTTGCTCCCAAGCGGGAAGATAAACCTTTTAACCAGTATTTTGCCGACTGGATGGCGGGAAAGGTGCTCAAGGAGACGACCCGGCGCAATTGGACGAGCGCCTACTGGAAACACCTCTACCCCTTCTTCAAAGATCGGCTGCTCTCCACCATAACCCGGGCAGATGTCCGCTTGTTCCAGCGGACCATGGTGGACAAGGGCCTGGAACCCAGCACCATCAACGATAAGCCCATGAAGGTGCTGCGGATGATGTTTCACCAAGCCTATGTGGATGAAGTTATCCCGAAAAATCCCACCCTGGGGGTGCGGCGACTGGCCCAGGGCATAACCGATGTGGACCCTTTCGACTTCGAGGAGCGGGAAGAAGTCATCGAGGGATTCCAGAGACTGGCGCCGCTCTATGCCAACTATGTGATCTGCGCTTTCTGGACCGGTTGGCGGCCCAATGAGGCCTGTGCCTTGAAGTGGTCTCGCGTAGATTTCCGGCGGAGGAAAATTCTGATCCGGGAAGGGCGGGTTTTAGGGCAGACCGGAATCCCCAAAAGCTCCGGGAGTCTGCGGGACATCGACATGCTGCCCCCGGTCAAAGAGGCTCTGACGGCCCAGAAGAGCCTGAGCTGGCTCCTGGGCGACCTGGTCTTTGTGGACGGGAAGCAGCAGCCGGTGAACTACGAACTCTTTCGCATGAAGGTCTGGGAGCCGGTGCTGAAGCGTCTGGGGATCCGCTACCGGCCGCCTTACCAGATGCGGCACACCTTTGCGACGCTGGCGATTTCGACCGGGGAGAACATCAACTGGGTGGCCCGGATGCTGGGGCACAAGAGTCCGGTGGTGACCCTGGAGAAATACAACCGGTTTGTGCCGAATCTGACCCGGGAGGACGGGAGGGCCCTGCTTCAGGCCGCAAAAAAGGCGAAACGTTCGGGCCTCCCCGAAAATTTTTTGGAGGAATATCAATAAGTTAAGTGGCAAAATAGTAGTCCCAACGGGAATCGAACCCGTGTCTCTGCCGTGAGAGGGCAGTATCCTAGGCCGCTAGACGATGGGACCCTGAACTGATTTTTAGCCAAAAAGCCGCGCCTTGTCAATGGGGTTTTGCCAATAAGGGTTGGAATAAACAGGACTTCGAAAAATATGTCGGCCGGTTGGAGGAAGGGTGGCAGGATGCGACTC
>VGSX01000387.1 GCA_016874895.1 Deltaproteobacteria bacterium | reverse complement strand
CGGGGCCAAAGAACTCATCAACGCCGCCATTGCCGAGGGGATTGTGGACCTGGGGCTGAACATCGATCCCGGCCCCCCCCTTACCCAGGATTTTGCCGCGCCGGCCCAGATCCCCCCAGACCGGGTGCCGTTGCCCGAAAAAATGGCGGCGCTTCAGGAGCTGCGAACGGATCTCCAGGCCCGGGATGCCCGGGTCGTCAACGCCACTGCTTTTTATGCCCATGTGAACTGCCGGGAAGTATTTATTAACCGGCAGCGTAATCTCTCGCAGGAATTGCCCCGGACCCAGGTGGTGGCCCAGGTGGTGCTGCGGGACGGGGACCGGACCACCCGTTTGCACAGCGGCCACTGTTATCTGGGGGGCTTCGAACACGCCCACTTCGGGGAAGCGGCCCGGGAGCGGTTAATCCGGGACGCAGGGCGCATCCTGAATGCCCCGAGGCTGACGCCCGGTACCTATGATTGCATCTTATCCCCGGATTTCGCCGGCATTTTCGCCCACGAGGCCTTCGGCCACGGCGCCGAGGCCGATATGTTCCTGCAGCGGCGCTGCCGGGGACAGGATTATCTGGGCCAGCAGGTGGCCGCGCCTTTGGTAGACCTCTACGATTCACCGGCATTGCCTGGGCAGGCGGCCAGTTTCTTTTTTGATCATGAAGGCCAGTTGGCGACGGAAACCAGAATTATCGACCGGGGCATCCTGAAACGGCCCCTCACCGATCTGCACGCGGCCCTGCGGCTGAAACTGAAACGCAGCCCCAACGGCCGGCGGGAGTCCTACGCCCGCAAGGTTTACGCCCGGATGACCAATACCTATTTCGGCCCCGGCCGCCATACACTTCCGGAGATGCTGGCCGATATCGATTTCGGCTACTTCCTGGACCATCCCTCCAACGGGATGGAGGACCCCCAGGGGTGGGGCATACAGCTGGAAGGACTCTATGCCGAAGAAATCAGGGGGGGAGAATTGACCGGCCAGGTGTTCTCGCCGGTCATCGTCACCGGCTATGTTCCCGAACTACTCCAGTCCATTACTATGGTGGGCTCCCAGGTGGAAATTTCCGGTCTGGGGATGTGCGGCAAAGGTCACAAAGAATGGGTGAAGGTGTCGGACGGCGGCCCCTATCTGCGCCTCCAGGCACGCTTAGGCTAAAAGTAGGCGTTCAGCTATCAGCAATCAGCTTTCAGCAAAGCCAACGGGTTAGGGAAACTAAGCGAGAAACCAATGATCCGCCACCTTAGAATAACTATTTGAATCTAAAGCATTAGCTGACGGCTGTAAGCTGACCGCTGACCGCTTACTGCTAAAAGTTTAGCCCTCTCAACCCATTTAAAAGGTAGCCGCAACCAGAACTAACAGAGAGGGTAAACCATTATGTTGCTGGGCATTGTGAGCGACACTCACGCCAATCTGGCGGCTATTCAGGAAGTAGGCCGCTGTTTCCAGGCTGCGGCAGTGGATCAGGTGCTCCACCTGGGGGACGATTATCTGGACACCCTCTTTTTTGAGGCTGTCCAGCTCAAGGTTTTGGGTGTCCCCGGGCTTTACTGTCCGGAATATCGCGACCCGCAGATTCCCAACCGCCGGATTGAAATCCTGCTGGGAGTCAAAATCCTGATGACGCACACTCGGGAAGCCAGCAGATTTGACCAGCCCGGAGATCTGGACCCGGCCAAGGCCGCCGCCGAGGTCGACATCGTGCTCTTCGGACATACTCATGTTCCTCAGATAACAGAGAAAAAAGGAGTTTTATGGGTTAATCCGGGCCATTTAAAAGCCCATGACGGGCGGGGCTATCCTCACAGTTATGCCCTGATGCACCTGGCGCCGCCCCGGGTGGACGTCAAAATAGTAGCCCTGGCCGGCGGGAAAACCCTCCTGGAGGGTGTTTTTACCTTACAGCGCTGAGGGCGGTGGGCGACAGGAGCCCTGGCCGACGGCCCTGCGCCGTCCAGTAGCCGCGTAGTACAATGAGTTTGGTTCATTCACGGTTTTAACTGAAAGCATAACCCCTTCACTTGGCCAACTTCGGACTTTAGATTATGCGCCCCTCCTGGGATGAATATTTTATGCTCATCGCCAAGCTGGTGAGCACCCGCTCCACTTGCAATTCCCGGCCCACCGGGGCGGTGCTGGTGCAGGACCGGCAGATTCTGGCCACCGGTTACAACGGCTCCATGCCCGGCGCCCCCCACTGCACCGACCAGGTCATGCCCGATGGTAGTCCTTATTGCCACCGCCGGGCCCTTAGCATTGCCGATGCGGACAAATATAACTTCTGCCGGGCCTCCCACGCCGAGGCCAACGCCATTGCCCAGGCGGCCCGGCACGGCGTGGCCATCAAGGGCGCCTCCCTTTACGTCACCCTGGAGCCCTGCTACGTCTGCATCAAGCTTTTGGCTACGGCCCAGATCGACAAGGTTTTTTTCGAACTGGCCTACGACTCCAAAGACGCGGCCCGGGACGCCCACTGGCGTCGGGAAGCGGTGCAGGAAGCCGGTTTTTCCGTCTATCAGCAGCTGGTCATCAGCCCCGATACTCTCCAGCACGTGGTCCCGGCCCTGGCGGCCTCCACTTCCCGGCGCCGCCTCATCTCTGCCTGAGGCCCTCTATCAATCCGCAGGGACATGGGGCACCGTGCCCCTCTGAAAAGATTTCCCTTTCGGGGGGTGCCCTCAATAAGCCACAATCATTTCATTCTTTGCAGGCGTTCAGCTATCAGTGATCCGCTTTCAGCAAAAACAAAAAGTTAAGCCCACTACTCGATAAAACAGCTATCAGCAATATTGTGATAACTATTTGATATTATCTCTTTAGCTGATGGCTGAAAGCTGACCGCTGAACGCTTACCATTCTTTTTTCCCTGTAAATCGCCCCTTGACTCCCCCAGCTCCCATGATTACACATTTGTATAAATAAGCAGCAAAAAAGTAACATTACTTAATCTTTATTATAAAGAGGAGGGTATAA
>VGSX01000386.1 GCA_016874895.1 Deltaproteobacteria bacterium | reverse complement strand
TGGCAAGCCGCCGCAGAATCGCACTAGAGAGGACGCCTGCAACCTCTGAAACGTGCCGTCATGAAGGGTAAAACGCTCATCGTTGGGGTGCAGACTGACGTATTCCTGGAGTTTCAGCCCCCAGATTTTCTGGGATAAAGTAACACGGCCCAGGAGCGGCATCCAGACCGCGGCCAGGAGAGCGCCCCCGGCATACAGGGGCCAGCTTGCCGGAGTGAAGCCCCGGCCCAGGGTGACGGCCATCAGTAAGAGGCTGTTTACCGCCAGAAAGGCATTCATATTATTATGTTTGATGGGATTTTCCCGGACCCAGAGATCCAAGATAAGCTTGTAAGCCTCGAAATCACGGTCGGCCCGGGGGGTTTTAAATACAGTCATGTGAATCTCCCTCAATCACTGGTCTGAGAAGTTCAAAGTTCATGGTTCAAAGATAGGAAAATAGCTGGCAGAATTTCAGGGCGGGTCGGGCAAGCCATCTCCGGCGGTCCCATGCGACCCTATTTTATTGCTGCAGCGGCCCTGATCCGGCCGGGACAAAATACAGCCCCACCCAGGTGTAACTTAACTCCGCCGGCACTTCCGGCTCCCACCGTTCCCGGGTCAGGCGCCGTTGCAGCCGCCAGGCCTGGGACAGATAAAAGTCGGTGAGTTCTTGTTCCTGGGTGTCACGGAAACCCGAAAGGATCACCCTCCCGTGTCCATCCACCAATCTAAGCAGTTCCGTCCTTTTGGCCACCTGCAGCGGAAAAGGGAGGTTGGCCACCACCAGGTCGAAGGTCCCCCGCAGGGCCTCGGTGGAGCCTTGCACCCAGGAGACCGGGTCCTCCAGGCGGTTGCGGCGGGCATTGGCCTGGGACACCCGGAGTGCGGCCGCGGCCGGATCGCAGCCGACATTCCAGGGCACCCCCAACAGGGCCCCCGTCAAGGCCAAAATCCCGGAACCGCAGCCCACGTCCAGGAGGGACAAGACAGCGCGCTCCTGGCAGGCCTCCCGGAGCAGCTCCAGGCAGAGCCGGGTGCTGGGATGGCTTATCGGGAAGGTCCGGGAGTATGCCAGCCGCAGCAGTCTCTGTCCCGGCCGGGGCCAGCAGGGGCGCCAGGCGGAACAGACAGCCGCTTCGGGGGTCAGATGCATATACATAGTTCAAAGTTCAAGGTTCAAAGCCCAGGGTTCCGCTCTCAGCGGGCTGCCGGTCTGGGGGCAGCAAAATAATGGCTAATGTAACTTAGGATGGTGGGGTAAAGCAAGAGAATCCCGTTAAAATCCCATGAACCCGGTATGATAATTTGTTGGGTATTCTGAAGAGTTCTTGACAGGCCAGCACCTCTCTTCTATATTCCCAGAAGCAAAAAAATGATTTAATAAATATCATCCTGACCGCGCTTCGTTAAGGAAGGAGGCTGCAATGCCCCGGCGCACCGATATCAACAAGGTTATGATCATAGGCTCCGGGCCTATCGTCATCGGCCAGGCCTGCGAATTTGACTATTCCGGCACTCAGGCCTGCAAGGCCCTGCGGCAGCTCGGCTATAAAATCGTCCTGGTCAACTCCAACCCCGCCACTATCATGACCGACCCTGGCATGGCGGATTACACTTATATTGACCCCCTGAATCTGGCCACCATGACGGAAATCATTAAAAAAGAGCGTCCCGACGCCCTGCTTCCCAATCTCGGGGGGCAATCCGGCCTCAATCTTTCCTCGGAGCTGGCCCGGGCCGGAGTCCTGGAAAAATACGGCGTCAAGATCATCGGGGTGGAGGTGGACGCCATCGAGCGGGGCGAAGACCGCCTGGCCTTCAAGGAAACCATGAACCGCCTGGGTATAGAAATGCCGAAAAGCGCCATCGCCCTCAATCTGGAGGAGGCGGAGCGCATCGCCGACGACTTGGGCTATCCGGTGGTCATCCGCCCGGCCTATACCATGGGAGGCTGGGGCGGCGGCCTGGTCTACAACCTGGAAGAATTGCGCACCGTGGCTTCCCGGGGTCTGTCGGCTTCCCTGGTGGGGCAGATTCTGGTGGAAGAGTCTGTCCTGGGCTGGGAAGAACTGGAACTGGAAGTGGTCCGGGACGCCAAAAATCAGATGATCACCGTCTGTTTCATCGAGAACGTGGACGCCATGGGGGTACACACCGGAGATTCCTTCTGCACCGCGCCCATGCTTACGGTGGAACCGTCCCTGCAGGCCCGCCTGCAGCAGTATTCCTACGCCATCGTGGAGTCCATCCAGGTTATCGGCGGCACCAACATCCAGTTTGCCCACGACCCCAAGACCGGACGGGTGGTGGTCATCGAAATCAACCCCCGCACTTCCCGCTCTTCGGCATTGGCCTCCAAGGCCACGGGTTTTCCCATCGCCCTGGTGTCGTCGCTCTTAGCCGGGGGGTTGACCCTGGATGAGATCCCCTACTGGCGGGAGGGCACCCTGGAAAAATACACCCCCTGGGGCGATTATGTGGTGGTGAAGTTCGCCCGCTGGGCCTTTGAAAAATTCCCCGGCTCGGTGGACCGGCTGGGCACCCAGATGCGGGCCGTGGGCGAGGTCATGAGCATCGGCAAATCTTATAAAGAGGCCTTGCAAAAGGCCATCCGCTCCCTGGAGATCGGTCGCCATGGGCTGGGTTTTGCCAAGGATTTCTACACCCTGCCCCTGGAGGAGATCATGGTTCAGCTCCGGGAGCCCACCAGTGAACGCCAGTTCCTGATGTACGAAGCCCTGCGGCAAGGGGCGGCCATTGATGAACTCTCCCGGCTGACCCATATCAAACCCTGGTTTATTCAGCAGATGCAGGAGTTGGTGGCCCTGGAGGAGGAAATCCTCACCCACCGGGGGCAGGAAATCCCGGAAGCGCTTTTGCGACAGGCCAAACAGGACGGTTTTGCCGACCGTTACCTGGCCAAACTCCTGGAAGTCCCGGAGGAGAGAATACGGCAGCACCGCCTGGCCCTGGTATTAAAGGAGGCCTGGGAGCCGGTG
>VGSX01000385.1 GCA_016874895.1 Deltaproteobacteria bacterium | reverse complement strand
AAAGGTAGCTGAACATGGCCTGCTGCTGCACATCGTCACCGCGCATAATCGCTGCCTCCAGTTAACATATTGTTATCGTTAACTATAACACCTTTCTGGCCTTAAAGACAGCGTTATTTGGGGGTGCATAAGAAAAGAGTTTTTCAACAGCCTGCTAGGTGCAGGAAAAAATTAGCCCATGATAAATTTGGCTTTGAGCAGGAATATCAATGAGAAGATAGAACTGATCCGCCACCAGCCGGCGCAACCTGGCATTCTCCTCTTCCAGTTGCCGGAGCTTACGCACCTCGGAAGGTAGCAGGCCGCCAAATTTCTTCTTCCAGCGGTAAAAGGTCTGCTCACTGATGCCCATCTTGCGGGTGACCTCAGCCACCTTGGTCCCCTGCTCGGCCTGGTGCAGGGCAAAGGCAATCTGCTGCTCGGTAAATCGGGACCGCTTCATCGAGAAAATCCTCCTGGCCAGATTTGTCATCTTAGCAGAATTTTCTCATTATGAATGGTTCAGTTTTTGGGGGGCAGACCAGCTGTCGAGGCCTCTCATTATAACAGTCTCATTTTGGGGGAGCACCTCATTAGCACCATATAACCAACCCAGCTAAGCTGGCCTAAGGAAATCCCTAATCTAAAATTAGGGATTCCCTAATTGAAAAATTAATGAATATGTTTATTTTTTTTAAAAGTCATCAATGGCAAAAAATTCATAATGGCAAAATTGACGATTAAGAGGGTTAATTCGCACGAAATGCTGTTTGATATAGAAGGTTTTCGCTCAATTTATTCAAGAAACCGGGAAATCGGTTTTTCATTCTGGCCCCGTTACCCAGCCAAGGATGGCTATTATGTTGAAGATGGGAGCCTTTGGAGGATTGATTTTATTAATGCTAACTTGGACCAGTCCGGCCTTGGCCGCTGAGTACAGGAAAACTCTCCAAATAATCGCCTGCATCAAACCTAAAGCTTCTCTGAACCTAAATCCTTCCCATATCACCTTTGATGGTGCAGAGGACCAAGCGACAATCCCCGCCCTGGAGGGACAAGTCCAATTAACTGCTAAGGGCACGACTTCCGCGAGCCAAGCCATGACCCTGACTTTGCGGGTTGATTCCGACTTACAGGGCAGTACTGGCACCATTCCCGTCAATCAGGTGCAGTGGACAGCCCAGGGGGCAAGAGCATGCCTACTGGCAGGAACTTCACGAGACAGGCTCCACGGTCTCTTCCAGGAACCGGATTACAACACTATCAATGACATTGCCCGGCAGCATGGCTTACCGGGGGATTTTCCTGTGAGCGAAGCCGCCGCAGGACACAGCCTGCCTATACATCCGTACCTGAACGAGGACTAGCAGAAGAACATCATAGAGATTATGCTTGGTTGATGCGTTTCTTTCCCCTAGCGGCATGGTAGCTGGGGAGCTGGGTAAGACCCAGCTCTAAGGAAAATATGCAAATTATTTTGCATTTAGTAGTACTAAATGATAATAATGTTACATATGGTTTATCGCCGATTTTGGTTAGAGAAGATAAACAGTGCTTGGGAACGGCACCCGGTGGTCTGGCTGGCCGGGGTACGACGGGTGGGAAAGACTTACCTCTGCCGGAGCTTGCCCGATATCGAGTATTTCGATTGCGAACTGCCTCGGGTCAGGAGGATGATGGAAGATCCGCAATCTTTCCTTGCCGGTCTGGGTAGCCGCACTGTAGTCCTGGATGAAATCCATCGGTTGTCCAATCCCTCGGAACTGCTGAAGATCGCTGCGGACCATTTTTCTGACCTGAAGGTGCTGGCCACCGGCTCTTCCGCGCTGACGGCGTCGGCAAAGTTTCGTGATACTTTGGCCGGCCGTAAAGCGGAGGTATGGCTCACCCCGATGATACTTGCCGATTTGGAGGACTTTCAGAACACCGACTTGGGTCACCGATTTCTCTTTGGCGGATTGCCGCCTTTCTTTCTGGCCGTCGAAATACCGGAGCGAGAGTTTCAGGAATGGCTGGATTCCTATTGGGCAAAGGATATCCAGGAGTTATTCCGGTTGGAACGGCGGCATGCATTTCTCAAATTTGTCGAGTTATTGCTGTTGCAGAGCGGGGGCATATTTGAAGCCAGCAGATTTGCCCGTCCTTGCGAAGTAAGCCGCACAACCATCACCAATTACCTGAATGTCCTGGAGGCGACCTTTTTAGTTCATGTGGTGAGACCCTTCAGTTCCCACCGTCCCACCGAAATTGTATCGGCGCCGAAGGTTTTTGCCTTTGACACCGGCTTTATCTGCTGCTTTCGCGGTTGGGAGGAACTGAGGCGGGAGGATTATGGCATTCTTTGGGAGCACTTGGTTTTGAATGAAATCCAGGCGCAGCTGCAAACGAGGCGGATATTTTACTGGCGAGACAAACGAGGTCATGAAGTTGATTTCATACTCAGAAAAAGACCCGCTGAGCCGATGGCCATCGAGTGCAAATGGTCTGCTAAAGATTTTGACCCAGTCAATCTCAGATTTTTCAGAAAAAACTATCCACAGGGAGAAAACCTGGTAGTGGCCCGGGATGTGGAGCATTCGTATGAGAGAGAATATAAAGGGTTACGGGTAAGAATGGTCGGGATGAAAGAACTAGTGAAGCTCCTATTAAGCCGGAAAGGCGAAAGAGTTTCCTGAAATCCGTTTGATCTTTTGACCTGTAACTGCGAGCTCAATCTGCCTGTTATTTGAGGCGATTATCTGGTGGGAGGAACATACGGCTTTGATAGGGCCACCAACAAGAGCTATTTCTATTGTGAGACAAGACATAGTTTGGTTCCGATAATCCACCTTATCGGAACCAAACCCCTTCCTGCCTCCTGCCTGCTCGCGTCCGGGGTCCAAGATGCTCGGGTAAGGATTGCTTGGAGGATCAGGCCGCAACCCGTCGTTTCAGGTCTGCCACTTCCTGCTCCAGAATTCTCACCCGTCCGACCAAATCCGTATGTTCCTCCCGCCGGACAAGCCTTAATTAAA
>VGSX01000384.1 GCA_016874895.1 Deltaproteobacteria bacterium | reverse complement strand
CAAGGGATAATTTAGGAGGTGCTATTGCGCTCCAGCTGAGAGTTGCCGCGATAGTAAATAATATCCTGTTGGCACGGACGGTTCAGCCTGTACGAGCAGAATTGCTCAGCAGCCCCAGGCGGGAGGCGCGGCGCTGGTCCCGCCCTGAGGCCTCACTCCTTCAGGCTGTCGAGCAATCCCTGCAGAATCCGCAGGCCGCAATCCGGCTGACGCTGTTGGGTGGCCACCAGCCGGTACAAGAGGTTCACCGCTTCCCCTTGAGCCAGGGTCTGCCGGGCCTGCTCCACCGCAACCGGCCAAGTGGGGGCCCGGTCCAGGAGATAGAGCACCGCGGCCGCGTTGGCGACGAGAAAATCCGCGGCCGCGCCATTGGCGCGAGAGCTTAAGACTCGTAAAAGCGCCACGGCGTTTTCCTGGGTCGTGGGCTTGGCTGCAATGTCCTCATACCTGGCCCGGGAGAGCCCCAAGTCCTCGGGTTCCAGAGTATATTCCGTTATCTTGCCCTGCCGCAGCTCCACCACCAGGGTGGGGCCGCAGACCGATACTTCATCCATCCCCTGGTCCGCAGCAAAACCGTCGCACCGGCCATAGACCCCCAAAACACCCACCAGGCCGATCTCCCGGCAGATATGCACCAGCTGCCTGGCCAGGGCGGCGCTGTAGGCCCCGATAACCAGATGCCGGGTGGGCCGGCAGGGCATGAGAAGGGGACAGGCCAGATTGAAGATGGTGCGGAAACGCATCACCCGAATCAGGCGCCCCCAACCGGAACGCAAAAACTTCTCGCCGGGGAGGTAGCACAGGCCGTGCTGGGACAGGGACCGGGCCGCCTGGGACAGGGGGGCCTCCAGGTCTACGCCGTAGGCCTCGAAAATATCCGAGGCGCCGCTGACCCCGGTGGCGGCCCGGGCCCCTTTTTTGGCCACCCGGGCCCCGGCCGCGGCGGCCAGTATCGCCGCGCCGCTGGAAACGTTGATGGTCTTGAGGTAATCCGAGCCGGTGCCCACAATATCGGCGCTGGGACCGGGGAGGGCCGGATCGATGGTCTCCACGTCATAATCCATCTGGGCCTCCCAGGCTCCGGCAATTTCTTCCAGGGTGGGGGCATGGGCCATGTGCGCAGCCAGGAAGGCCCCCTGCTGCAACTCCGGCTGTTCTGATAAAAGAATCTGGCGGTAAATCTCTTTGGTCTCTTCCCGGCTCAGGCGGCGGCCCTGGGCTACCTCAGTGATGGCCCGGCCGAAACCGCGCAAGGCCATCTCCTCGCAGGCTGGTTGTTCCGCGTAGTGTTGTAAGGTTCTCATAAGTGCACCATTTTCAGTGGCCAGTGGCCAATTTTCGGTTTTTAGCGGTACGGGATTCGGTGCCCGCCCCGATAAGGTTAATTAAATTCAATCACCACCTTGAGTCCGGTGCGGTTTAGCACCACCTCCAGACCCTGGGTTACCTCTTCCAGGGGCAGGCGATGGCTGATCTCCTGGTCGACCCGAAGTCGGTGCTGGGCTATGAGTTCCAGGGCCAGGGCGTTCTGCCGGGAGGTGCAGCCGTAGGCCCCCAGGAGGGAGGCCTCCAGGTAATGAAGCCGGTTGAGGTTCACCGGAAGGGTTTCCCCCTCTTTGGGCATGCCGGAATAGAGACAGAGACGGCCCCTTTTGGCCAGGACTCCGAGACCCCAGTCCAGAGCCGCCGCCGACCCGCAGGCCAGGAAGACCGCGTCCACGCCCTGGCCGTGGGTGTAGTCCCGGATGGCCGCCACCGGCTGCTGTTGGGCCGGGTCCAGGACCAGATCGGCCCCCACCGTGGTGGCGGCTTTGAGCCGGGCCGGGTCGGTTTCTATGAGAATGATGAGTGAAGCACCCCGGAGGCGGGCTACCTGGACGTGCAGCCGGCCCTGGGGACCGGCCCCGAAAATGGCCACCCGGTCTCCCGGACCGACCCTGGTCAGCTCTTGAGCGTTGAGACAACAGGCCAGGGGTTCGGCCAGGGCACCCCTGTCACAGGAAAGCCCCCGGGGCAGGAGGGACACTGCCCCCTGCTGCACCCCGGCGGCGGGCACGGCCAGATACTGGGCCAGGCCGCCATCGCAGTGAAAACCGATGATGCGCATGTCCTGACACATATTGGGAGCGCCCCGGAGGCACCAGCGGCAGCGGCCGCAAGGCAGGCCCGGAGCCACCTGCACCCGCTGGCCCACCTCAAAGCCGGATAACCCTGGATCAACGGCGGCAATTTCCCCGGCCACCTCATGCCCCAGGATGCGGGGCAGGATCAGGTCCCGGTGTCCCTGCCGCCACATCTTGGCGTCGGTGGCGCACAGGGCGCAGGCCCGCACCCGCACCAGGAGGCCGCCAGGGGGGCAGAAAGGCTTCGGGACCCGAATATTAATCAAATCTCCCGGTTCCCGCAGGACTGCAGCCTGCATAAGATCATTCACGGTGCTCCTCCTTGCCGGCCCATAAAAAAAGCCCCTGGCGCGTCTGGCCAGGGGCGGTCGTTGCCATAAACCCACCCTGCGGCTCGATCTGCTCGTCTTCTGGCTCCCGGATCAGCCTCCCCCGGCCCTTCCCACCCGGGTGTTCCCAGATAGTGGCATTACCGGCTTTGTCCCCGGTTACAGCGGCGGGACCGCCCCGGACTTACACCGGGTTCCATGGCCGGTAAGTTCCGGCCAGCAGATCGTCCTCAAATAGGCTGCTTTATATCAGGCCCTGAGGCGTTCGTCAAGTCCGCCGAGGACCGCTCCGGGTTCTAATCCATAATCTACCTTCAAAAAATGAAAAACCTTTATTGTTCTAAAGTGGTATTTTTAAATTAATTCATAAAATTGTAGTTTCCGGATGGACACTAACTACTGTTTTTAGCGACATAGGGTATGCGGGCACCGGACTCTTAAAACAAAAAGACAACAGCACTTCCACCAATTCGAGTCTCGTGCTGGGGGTTATTGCCGGCGGCAGCGGCGAATATATCCTGTCAGATAATGCCTCGCTCCGTTCCGG
>VGSX01000383.1 GCA_016874895.1 Deltaproteobacteria bacterium | reverse complement strand
CGACCGGTGCCGAAAGCCATGCCCGGGAAGATGGTCAGGACCACCTCAAGGCCCGAGGGAGCATATTCCTCCCAGGGCGGGCGCACCACGAACCGGCCGGTGAGCCGCCGGGATCGGAAATGTTTCTGCCAGGAGCGCTCCCAATCCTCTTCCTCGATGAGTCGTTGCTGCAGTTCCCCGATACGATACCCCAGAGAGACCAGCCGGTCCAGATAATGCAACAGGTCCCGCCGGTGGTCGGTGGAAAATTCTTCTGCCGGGAAATAACTCCGGATCCCGGCCAGGCGTTGTTCCCCGGCGGTTTCCGGCTCATCTTCCAGTACTACTCCCCGGCCACTCCAGGCCGTGAGAAATATCCCGGCTTCCTCCTGCAGGGTTTCAGGAAGCAAAATCCTTATTTCCAGCCATTCCCGTCTTGCCATAATACACCTGATTAGAACTTATGGTGGGCAATGCCCACCCTACATGTTGGTTGCATATTTGAGCTCTGAACCTTAAACTTTTCAGGCCAGGGCAGCTTAAATTGTCCCGAAACCGGAGTTTCAGGCGGCCAATAGCCATCAGGGCTTTTTCCCCGGCTTCCCCCGGGGTGTTTGACCGCCGGGCGGTACCGGCCAGAGCCCTGCCTGGCCGGTTATGGCTTTGTGCAATCCCTCCAGGGTGGTTTCGAGATATAATTGCGAAAAAGCGAAAAAATCCCCGCTGACGACAATCCCCTGACGCAATATGCTTTCCACCCGGTCGACCCGGGGATTGTTGATCACCAGGAAGGTATTACGATTCAGGAAAACCTCGGGACCGGTAAAACCATAATAGAGGTTGGGAAATTTGCGCACCATGACGATCAGCCCGGTCTGATCCAAAATGAGGGCCGGGTTATACTCCATGACATCGATGCGCAATTTATTCATAAGCTCGCCCCGGACCACCAAGCCTTTGTCGGATTCCCGCAGGGAAGCCAGTTTTTTTTCCACTTCCCACAACATGATCTCTTTTTGGGATTGGTTGAGACTGCCGAACCGATGAAAAAATCCCGGGGGCCAGAAATAGCCCTCCACCGAGGTTTCCGCCGGCCTCACCGGGACTGGAGTTAAGACCGATACAAGAGCTAAGAGAAGAAATAAATTAATAAAAAAATGCGGTCGAGGGTGTATCACTAAGTCCTTAATCCTGTGTCAGAGGAGAACGCCTTGAAATCCTTTATACAAGTATACAGAAATATGAGCAAGCAAGGCTCCAACCTCCGGGTAGAGACGAACCTCAACGATCCCCGGGACTTCAAAGTCCTGGGGCGCCGGACCGGAGACTCCCTGGAGAGCAAGCCTGGCTGCCACTGCGTCAAGGGGTGGCCCATCTGCACCGTCCAGCCCAGGTTTCTGAGTCTGCGCGTGATTCCAGGACAATCACAACCATAATTGCAGCCCCGCCTGCCAGCTCTGATTCCTTAATAAAATTAATGGAACGATAGAAACTTGATCGTCAAAAAACAAGAAAATATAAAATCTGTTGCACAATCGTCCCGCCTGTGCGCTGACCAACAGATCGGAAGCCTGTTTCACCCTGAATCCTCAGAATACTGAACAGTTAAAAACCGCAGGATCACTTCGTGCCGCAATCAAAGTGGGGCCAGTCCCGGGAATCGTTCACGTAAAGCCAATCCTGGGGAATACGGTAGCCCACGTTTTTGGCGGCTTGATAGACCCAGTCGGGCAGGTTGCGGGCGTCCAGGAGATGGAGACCGTCCCGGTTGTAATGCCGCAGGGAACTGCTGACCTGATTGGGCATACCGTCCACCAGGCCTTTGAAATTAAAATCGTTAATGTCCAGGGCGCAGCCCAAACGGTGGTTGGAAGCCTTAACATGCCTACCGTGATGGATCTCCGCCATACTGTCGTAGGTCAGGCGGACAGTTTGGGCCGTCAGATCCCCGGAGTAATCATCGGGAAAGGAGAGCCCCTCCACCGTTACCGGCCCGGTGTGGGCACAGGCCGCATAAGTGTCTTCGCCGCCCCGCACCACCAGGAGGGGCACCCGCTTCTCCTGGTGGTAAACGCCTTCCCGGTAAATATATTCCAGCAACAATGCCGCCAATGGGGCATTGAGACTGTTAATTTCGAACTTAAGTTGCGCGGTGCGATAACGGGGTTTGTCGTTGATATCCGCCAGTTCCCCGGCAAAGAAGACCTTGCCGGAGGGCCTTGGCTTGGTCAGGGCCACCTCTTCCCAGGTTTCGTAAAAACCGGCATAGGTAACCACCGGCCGGGCCTGGCTGGGTACCCACACCGGCACCAGAAGGATAACGCCCACCGGGGTCCCGTCCGGCCAGTGCTGCTGGCGCACATATTCCCAGGAAAGTTCGCCGCCCCGGGCCTCGATGAGTTCCAGGGTGCGTTCCCGCATGGCCTTGATGCGCTCCAGCTTGAGGGCGCGGCGGGCCAGTTCGATCTTTTCCATAAAATCCCGGTCCCTGTCTTCCTGGGACATTCCCGGGTCGTACCGTAAGGCCACCTGGCGCAGCAGAGCCGTGAGCGCCGGCGCCGCGCCAGGGTGCGCCAGCCTGGGCGCCGGACCGGGTGCCACCGGCAGGGGAGGCGGCGGTTCCACCACGGGCGGAGGTACGGGCACCGGCTTGACCCGGCACCCCCCGCAGACCCAGGTAAGGTTGGCCATGAGGATAAACAGCATGACCATGAACATGACTCGGGGCGAGAGCAAAATTTTCATTGCCTCATTCTATGGAAAGCGTCTTAATCTGTCAATGAATCCAATGCATTTTTGACATAAGGACGGAAAATATTAGTCAGTGCGGTCGGTTGTGATCCCGCAATAAATGATTAATTTTATCATTAAATAATCTATAAACGATCAGTAATAAGATATGACCATTGAATACTAATAAAATATTAAGGAGCAGCAGTGGAGCCTTTACCTTACCAAGAAGATATGCCCTTCGAAAAAAATTTTTCCCCTGCCGAGGCGGCCATCACCTCCCGCAGTCT
>VGSX01000382.1 GCA_016874895.1 Deltaproteobacteria bacterium | reverse complement strand
CAAGGGCCGGGCAGCGCAACAGCGGGTCGTTGTCGAGCACGTCCACGTCCACCAGGGCGGCCAGGGCATCGTGGGGGCGGTTGCTCCCAGGGGGGAGGGGGAGGAGGGGTGAAAGCTGAAACCGGGGTACAACCCCATGAAAAGCGGCGGTGGGGATGTCTTAAAAATGACAACTCTCCTGGTGACTTTACCAAGGCCCACCGGTGTGATGCCAGGACTAGACGGGGAACTCCCTGCCAGGCCCCGGCCATGAAGAACGGCCGGTGTCGATTGCACGGTGGAAAATCCACCGGGCCCCGTACCCAAGAAGGTCTGGAACGCATGCGCCAAAGCAAGCTTAAACATGGCAAATTCACTAAGGAGATGAAATCCGTTACTCAATACCTCAAAACCTTCAGGGCCACCCTCGCCAGACTAAAAAAGGATGCATCCAGGAGGTAACACCACAAACCCAGCCGACGGATGCTTTTCGGAGCCTGGCAGACCATGTTTGAACTTCATATCAACTACGTTTTCCTTTTTGGTCGGGTGTGGATAAAGGGCAGTGAGTGACACTCTCTCAGAAGAAGCTCTGAGTACACTTGCCGAAACTCAATCCTCTTTTTTTGGCAGGGCAAAACCAAAGGTTGCCCCGTCTCCCAACTTTCCCTCGGCCCAGACTCGGCCGCCGTGGCGCTGGATGATCCGTTGCACGATGGCCAGGCCGACGCCGGTGCCTTCATATTCCTCGCCGCCGTGCAGACGCTGGAAGGGGCGGAACAGCTTATCAACATAACGCTCATCAAACCCAGCTCCGTTGTCCTTCACGTAGTAAATATTTTCTTTGTCCTCGGTCCGCCCACCCACCTCGATGACCGCGGTCTTCCTGGATTTAGTGAACTTGACGGCATTAGCCAGTAAATTCTCCATGACCTGGTAGAGCAAGGATTGATCGCCTAACCCCGGGGGCAGATCGCCCAAAGTTAACTGCAAGTCCCTTTCCGGCGCCTGAGACCGGAGTTTCTCGAAAACCTTATTGGTTATGCCGGTCAGATTAATAACGGATTTCCTTATCTGAAACCGCCCCAGGCGGGACAGGGCCAGCAGGTCGTCGATAAGATGGTCCATGAGTTTGGTATTGGTGGTGATGACCTGGAGCAGCCGGAGTGCTTCGGCGTCAAGTTTGTCGGCATGCTCGGCCATCAGCATCCTGGAGAAGCCTTGGATGGCCCGCACCGGGGCCTTGAGGTCATGGGACACAGAATAGGAGAAGGCTTCCAGCTCCCGGTTGGCGAACTCCAGCTCGGCGGTGCGTTTCCTCAGGTCCTCCTCGGCCCGCTTGCGCTCAAACCCCGTGCTGAGGACCTCAGCGATACCGTTGACCAGGTTCTGCTCCTCGGGAATCAAAAAGGGCCTATCCTTGGCATAATAGACCCTCAAGTGCCCAAGGGCCTCGCCTTTCAGGGTGATCTCCGCATGGAGGCCGTGCGACAGCCCCTCGGTGTAGTTCTCAGAGGTGACTCGTTTACCATTCAGTTCAATTACCGGCAGGGTGATCTCTGGGAACTGCATGGCTGGAAGCAGGTGATCGACCGCGCGCCGGCACAGTTCATCAATGGACAAGTCTTCCTGCATGTCACGGGTCACCGCGTAGAAGCAGGTCAGCTCCTTTATCCTCTCCCGCAGCGCCTCCTCGGCCCGGTTGCGCTCGGTGATCTCGCTTTGCAGCGCCACATTTGCGTTGGCAAGTTCGACGGTTCGCTGCGCGACCCTTTCTTCGAGTCCCTCCTGGGCCAGACGCAGCATTTCATTGCTTTCGCTCAGTTGGCGAGTACGTTTCTTGACCAGCAGTTGGAGCATCATCAACCAGAAACCGACAATCAGGGCGATAGCTGTCACTAAGGCGATGGCGGGCCAGAGATATTTTTCCAACTTTCGCCAGGGATCTTCAGCTGTGAGCCATTTATCGTAAATCTGGTCATATTGCCTGTTTGTTTTGATGATCAACAGCCCTTGGTTCAGCTTTTCTAATAGTTCGGCATCGCCTTTTTTCACCGCGAACGAAAAGAAGCGCTTATAGTCTGGAATGGGAGGTCCGGCGGTCAGATTTCTTAGTCCATGCTTCTTAATCGCCATAGTGCCGATCAGCTTCGAGCAGAGGAATGCGTCATGTTTTCCGGACGAAATGAGGGACAACCCTTCCGGTATCGTATCGACAAGAATCAGCTGGCCCTGGAAATGCCGCTCCAATAGTACGTGATGAGCGGCATCGGAGCGCATGACTGCGATCTCCTTACCCTTGGCGGCTTCGATGTATTGAATCTGAGGATTTCCCTGGCGCACGAAGAAAGCGTCGTAGGTCTCTGTGTGAGGAAGGCTGAAATCTACCAAGCGTTGGCGCTCAGGCAGCTTTGCCACGATGGGCAACACATCGAGCCGGCCAGCCACCAATTCGTTCCACACGGTATCCCAGGCGCCGGTTGAAATCTTAATGGACAAGCCCATGACGTCGGCAACGGCTTTGATCAGGTCAACTGAAAACCCTGCCGGCCGCCCGCTTTCATCAACGAAAGCATAGGGTGGAAATTCCAGTTCGCTTCCTACTCGGATTTCAGGTGAGTCAGTTGCCGCGTTGACGATGCCAATCGCCAAACCCGCGAAAAGCAGGGCAAAGATCAACAGCAGGCGGGGAAGAAGGCCAAAATAGATAAACGAACTCAGTTTCTTCTGGGCGGTTCCCAACTCCTTGATAAGCGAGGCTTCGGTCTTAGCTTTGACGGCCATAACGTCTCCGGTGGAGGAACAGGCATAAATTTATCACATGAATTTTCAAAGAGAAAGACAATTGTGTGGACGTACAGCAGGGGTGTGAGGGAATGTTCGGAGAGTAGTGGTGTTACTTGGGCATCCGTGGTTGCTGATTACTTGCCAGGTTCGACAATTATCCCCTGACCATAGAAAATTCCAGATTTGGTCTGCATATCAGACCCGGGTGGGGTTGACCTAAGGCGAGGCTATTCGGCCTCTGCACTGGCGCCATCAATGATGAG
>VGSX01000381.1 GCA_016874895.1 Deltaproteobacteria bacterium | reverse complement strand
TGGCGGTTCCTCCTGAGTTTTAGTTGCCCAAACCGATTCTACCGAATCGGCGGGATGAACCGCCATCCCATTTTTAACTTTCAACTACGGACGGGACAGTCTCCGCGCCAGATCAAGATTGGCTATCTCCTTAACAGAACTGGTGAACTTAGCCCAGAACACACCAAAAGGGTGACACAGTTCCTGGAGGAGGAGTGAAAGAATGGCGAAAAGCCGGGCAAGGCCACTTCAGAAAGCGGGTTGATAAGTTGATAATAAGAGGGGTCTTTGGGGTATGCTTGATTTCAGGCGGTGGTTTGCTACTTGCTGAGCATGTAGAGACGATGGGTGCATACCCAAGGGAATAAGGCTTCCACCAGGTGGGCCAGGCACAATAATCTGGCCGGAAGCAGGCGCAAAAGAGGGGGAGGAAAAATCAGCTTAAAAGTATGCAGCAGCTTCAAGCCGGGAAATAATCTGGCTATTTCCTTCTTTCTAATTCCGGTGGTGTCGGGATTGCGGGGGTCGGACACGGCGTAGTCGAAGAGCATGATCCAGCCTCCCGGCCGCACCACCCGATTCATCTCCCGGGCCAAGGCCAATCGTATAGTGGGGTCGAGGATGGAAGAAAAGACCGTGGAGGCCGCGGCCAGATCCATGGTATTGTCCGGGTAATCCAGGTGACCGGCATTGCCAACCCGGAAGGTCATTGCCGCGGGTGAAAGAACCCTGGCCCTGGAAATGCGGTCCTCCAGCAAATCCACGCCATGAAGCCGTTGGGGATCGGCGCCCCACTCCACCAACATGCGCAGCCATCTTCCGGAACCGCAGCCGACGTCAAGAATTTCCAATCTCGACAGGTCCTGGAAGCCCACCTCCTTAAATGCGAGAACCCAGGCCACCTCGTTCCGGTAGGCCATATAAGTCGAATCCAAACGGTCCCAGCCATAGAGGGCGGTCTTGCCGGAGGCGTCACGCCGGGCATATATAGTGCGGATTCTTGATTCTTCATTTTCTAATTGATCATTATTCCGGCACATTTTTTCCATCAAAGGGTCTTATTACTGAGAGCGTTTAATTGATTAATTTTTTGGAACCTTGGCACCACCTGGTTTCAGTTGACGCTGGCGAAAAGTTAATCTCTTTTACGCTCTGAGTAACCTTCATGCCTTTTTGGGCACAACCAAACATGAGAATGTTTGAAAAAAACCAGAGCCACGATTACCCTCCAAGAGAAAAGTTTTCCCAAGAATCTCTGGAGGATGACCATGGCTCTGAAACATGATAGCGAAATCGTCTCGGTAGTTCATCCAATTTGTTGTGGGCTGGACGTTCACAAGAAAGAAATTTCTGCCTGTTTGTTGAGCAATGATGCACAGGGGCAGGTGGAGACCTTGATCGCCGAATTCGGTACTTTTACTGATGATCTGGCGGCCCTGCGGGACTGGTTGAAAGAACACGACTGTCCGGTGGTGGCTCTGGAGAGCACCGGTATCTATTGGCGGCCGGTCCACAACGTCTTGGAGGGTGAGGTTCAGGTCGTCCTGGTCAATGCCCGACACATCAAAAACGTGCCCGGTCGCAAAACCGATATTGCCGACAGTCAGTGGCTGGCGGGGCTGTTGCGTCATGGGCTGTTGCGGGGCAGCTTTATCCCGCCCCAACACGTCCGCCAGTGGCGAGACCTGACCAGGCTGCGGAAATCGTACCAGGAATCTCTGGGCGATTTTAAGAGAATGACTCATAAGCTTTTTGAATCCGCCAATATCAAACTGGGCTCGGTGGTGGCAGATCTCTTCGGGGTAACCGGCCGAAATTTAATGAATCTCCTGGCTACCAGGGAAGGCGAAATCTCCTTGGAGGACATCTCCCAAGCGGCCCGGGCCGGGCTTCGCCAAAAAACCACCGAACTTTGGCGCTCCATCCAGGGTTTTTTTACCGATCATCACCGCTACCAGTTGCAACTGCTGCTGAGCACCATCGCGGCTCTGGAGGCTCAGGTCGCCGGGCTGCAAGAGAGGCTGAAGGAACTGATGATGGAACAACATCCCCTGCTGCAGCGCTTAAAAGGGATTCCCGGCATCAGCGACGTGGCCGCGGCTACCATCCTGGCCGAGATCGGCCACACCTTAGAGACGTTCCCCAGCAGTGCCCATTTGGCCTCCTGGGCTGGTCTTTGTCCCGGAAACAACCAAAGCGCCGGGAAACGGAAAAGTGGACATAGCCCGGTACGCCAACATCATCTCAAAACCATTCTGGTGGAAGTAGCCTGGGTGACAGTGCGCCAGCCAGGCTCCTACTACAAAGAAAAATTTCATCGCTTACGTTCCCGGCGAGGCACCAAAAGGGCCATAGTTGCCATTGCCCACCGCCTGCTCAAGGCCATCTACTATATCATCAAAGACGGGGTGGGCTTCCGAGACCTGGGCGAGGAATATCTAAACCGTAAACATCAAGCCTCCAGGTTGTATGTTCTCCAAAAGCAGGCGAAAATGCTTGGATATGAACTGGTTCCCCTGGCTGCTTAACTATACCCAGAAGATGAAAAGGTCGATTGTTAACTGAAGCCCTGGAGCGCGTTGAGTAACATGACCCAAACGTCAGGAGCACCACCAATTGTCGGCTTTGCCTAACCCCCAAGGCCAACGGCAAAGACCACGTATACAAATCTTCTCAATCTCTGACGTTGATACCACCGGTCCATAGGGGAACCACTTTAAAGCTAGTAAATTAACGGCATTCTCATACAAATAAATAATCCGATAAATACCGCTAACAATAATATGCTCCATATCATCCTCACCGGAAGACAATTTAGGAAGCTTAATCCATGGCCATCCGGATCCTGGATATCATAATCTCCTTATTTGGCTTGTTAATTCTCGGGCCTATGCTCCCCGTGATAGCTTTGCTAATTAAAGTTGATTCCCGGGGCCCGATTTTCTACCGCTGCAACCGGGTAGGCAAAGGCGGCAGAATTTTCCAGATGTTCAAATTCCGCACCATGTATTCCACCCCCGTTGATTTGGGACCCAGCGTCTCTCCTCAAGGCGACCCCC
>VGSX01000380.1 GCA_016874895.1 Deltaproteobacteria bacterium | reverse complement strand
CCGGCCCATGAGGAACATTTCACTAAACCGTGTTCAAAAATGATAAGCGGCGCCCACCTGAAAGCTGAGGATGAGATATTGCGGGTGCAGCGTCATGCTTTCCGGCGTCGCCGAAAAGGGGTCGATATAGTGGAAGGTAAAGGAGGGATGAGCCCAGCGGAATTTAAAGGAGAAGTCCAGGCCAAGATTTTTCGACACCATCCACTTTAACCCCGGTTCGATGGCCAAAGCCGGCGTTACATCGGTGTCGGATTCCGGATTTATCATATAAGGGACAAGAGCGCCGCCGATCAGGGCCCTGCTGCTCAAGGATATTTTTTGCGTGGTAAATATAACGGCCGGCCCCACCCCGAGATAAGGTTGCAGACGGCCGAAGGGAACATCTTTATCACCGCAGAAACCATAGCGCGCCGCCAGCATGACTGCAAAAGTGGTGGTACTGCCGGCGCTCTTGAAAAGATTACGGGCCCGGGCGAGGTCGTTGGCGATGATGGTGTTCCCTTCCCGGCTCTTAAAATTCTGGGGGTGGCAACTGAAATCAAAATAGAGTCCCACATACTTCATCCAGTCGGGGTAAGAGCCTCCCAGAGCCCCCTGGTCATTGAACCAGGCCCCGACTTTCAGGCCGCCGATGATGGACGGGTTGAAAGTCCCTCGGGTCTGATGCCGTTCAAAAGTCCCCTGAGCCGGGTGGTGCGTCGTGAGGACGAGATAATCCCGAAATACCGTGGCCGATCTGACAAACCCGGCATAGCCGCCCACGTACATCTCAGCTTGGGCCACCGGTGCCATGATTACTGATATGATGACGGTCACCAACCCGCTCAGCAAGGCTTTATGTCTCATAATACGCTCACCCGCATGAGAAAATAATAAAATAAATTAGACCGGTTGGTGAGCCCCAGACCAAAAATGTCACCTGACAAGCAAGATCATCGGGGCCGGGAGCAGGCCCATCCGGTGTTAAGGCAAAAATTTTCCAAGGAATCAAAGAGAGAATGATAGAGAAAACGATCTGTAGATGTTAGCATACTATTGCCTTGCAAATCAAATATTTTTATATTTTCCAAAAGAGTTTTTTCGGCGCCGCTTTCTGATCTTTGAACTTTTCAGGATAGCTCCAAGGCAAGACAGCCGGCAGGGGAAAGGAAAAGACATGGACAAAACAGAGAACCATCTGCTGATAGCCAAAGGGGAGCATACTATCGGAGTGCTCCCCAAAATGGCCAACCGGCACGGCCTCATCGCCGGGGCCACGGGGACGGGCAAGACCGTGACCTTACGGGTCCTGGCCGAGGCTTTCAGCCGCATCGGGGTCCCGGTTTTCATGGCGGATGTCAAGGGGGACCTCTCCGGAATCTGCCAGCCCGGGGGCGATAACCCCAAAGTGGGAGAACGGGTCCAGACTCTGGGTCTGGACGATTTCAGCTTCAAGGGGTATCCCGTGGTCTTCTGGGATGTGGAGGGCCGCCAGGGCCACCCGGTGCGCACTGCCATTTCCGAAATGGGGCCGCTCCTCCTGGCCCGGCTGCTCAACCTGAACGACACCCAGAGCGGGGTCTTGACCCTGGTGTTCAAGATCGCCGATGACAACGGCCTGCTGCTTCTGGACCTGAAAGACCTCCGGGCCATGCTGCAATACGTCGGGGATCAGGCCCAGCAGTTCCGCACCCAATACGGCAATATTTCGGCGGCCAGCATCGGGGCCATGCAGCGCAGTCTGCTGGCCCTGGAGCACCAGGGCGGCGAGGCCCTCTTCGGGGAGCCGGCCCTCAATTTCGATGATTTCCTGCAGACCGCACCCACGGGGGAGGGAGTTATCAATATCCTGGCCGCGGACAGACTCTTTAACTCCCCCAAGGTCTACGCCACCCTGCTCTTGTGGCTGTTGTCCGAGCTTTTCGAGAACCTCCCCGAGGTAGGGGACCCGCCCAAGCCCACCTGCATCTTCTTTTTCGACGAGGCCCATCTCCTGTTCGACGACGCCCCCAAGATACTCCTGGACAAGATCGAGCAGGTGGTGCGCCTCATCCGCTCCAAAGGGGTGGGGGTCTACTTCGTTACCCAAAACCCCCTGGACCTGCCGGACGCGGTGCTGGGCCAGTTAGGGAACCGGGTGCAGCATGCCCTCAGGGCCTTCACCCCCCGGGACCAGAAGGCGGTGCGGGCCGCGGCGGAAACCTTCCGCACCAATCCTAAGCTCAAAGTGGTGGAAGCCATCACCGAGTTGGGGGTGGGAGAGGCCCTGGTCTCGGTCCTGGATCCCAAAGGCATCCCTACGCCGGTGGAAAGGGCCTGGATCGTGCCGCCCCAGAGCCGGCTCACCCCCCTGACCGACAGGGAACGGCAACAGGTCATCCGCAGTTCGGTGCTGGCCGGATATTACGAGCGGGTCATTGACCGGGAATCGGCCTATGAAATCCTCCAGGCCAAGGCAAGCGCGGCCGGGGCTGCGGTCCTGGAGAAAGCCCAGGAAAAACAGCGGGCCAAGGAGTCGGCCAGAACCGGGAAGATGATCGAGTCCCTGGCCACCAGCGCCGCTCGCTCCATCGGCACGCAGATCGGCCGCCAGTTGGGCCGGGGCCTCCTGGGAACCCTGTTCGGCTGGGGGAAGAAGTAAAGTGGTCAGTGGTCAGTGTTTAGTTGATGATGAGCCGCGTCATGCAACCATAAATGGCGATAAACTGCCCGTGAGTGCAATTAACTTAGGCGGTCAGCGTACAGCCGTCAGCTAATGCTCTAAATTCAAATAGTTATTTCAGGATGGCAGATCGCTGGTTGATCGATTAGTCTGTCTAACCCATTGTTTTTGCTGAAAGCTGAATGCTGATAGCTGCATGCCTACCTTCAATAAAACTACAAACTATTCACTGACCACTGACCACTGACCACTGACCACTGACCACTGACCCCTGACCCCTGACCACTGACCCCTGACCACTGACCCCTGACCCCTGACCCCTGACCCAAGCCGCGCGGTCCTGCCGGATTTCCCTTTCGGTTGACAAGGGACCTGAGATTTTATTTAATTAAGGCAATGAAAAAGAC
>VGSX01000379.1 GCA_016874895.1 Deltaproteobacteria bacterium | reverse complement strand
TCGCAAGATCCTGGTTCGCTATGAGAAAACCCATTCCAGTTATGTTGCCCTGCATCATTTGGCAGCAGCAATAATCTGCTGGCGAAAAATTGGAGTTATTTACGGATAAGCTCTAAGGACAGGTTTACTTCATGACTCCCGTTAGTCGGGGGCTGGGAAGGGGTTTCCGGGGGCGTGTGGGTCACGTCCCCTTTTTCTTGCGGGTTTCCTTCCCAGCCCGGATGCGGGTCCTTGGGTTTGGGGTCGTCGCACAGGCCCTCGGGCCGGGTGCATTTTCCGGTTCCGCCCGGAACCAGTTTCCCCTTGATCTTGCTGCCCCTCATTTTCCAGAAGGGGCAGGTGGCGCAGTCGCCGGTCGCTTTGGGCTTTTTCTTCGCCATACGGCGCCTCCTTCGGTTCAGTCGTTTACCAGCACGTTATCGTCTCCCGCGCACTCCTCGCAGAGTTTGGCGAAAGAGTTTTCCTTATAGCAGTAATCTCCTCCAGGAACGGGATGGCCGCAGTTTTCGCACCTGGGGCAATCCTTGGCCTGTTGGATTTTCGCCGACAAGCCGGGATCAACGCCTTCCCGGGGAACGCACCACTCCTGCAAAAGAGCGGGACGGTCGTCCCAAAGAACAATGTCGTCGCCGTCATAGTCCCGGAGGTTCAGGCTCTGGTCATACTCCAGGATCAGGACCCGGTAGGGCCGGTCTGCGGCCACCTCTTCGATGATGCCGTTGTAAATGGATACCAGGACGGTGGGAACGGTCTTGAGTTCGTCCACGGCCTTTACCATCGCTCTGGCCGTCACCGCGTTTGCCTCTTTGCTGTCCATGCTTTTCGCCTCCTTAAAACAGATCGGCCTGGTCCGGGTGATAGTTGGTGGACATCTCCGGGACCTCCACCCCCAGGCGCTTCTCCAGCCACTCCGCCACCAGGCGCCGGTGGCAGAAGGAGCGCTGCTCCCAGCACAAGAGCACCGCGTCCGGCCCCAGGTCTTCATAAACTTGCCGGGGGTCCAGTTTGTCCAGGATGGCCTGGTATTCCCGCCGGTAGTCTTCTTCGTCCAGGTGCAGCATGTCTGCCCTGGGGGCCAAGGCCGGGTAGCGCCGGCCCTGGAACCACCCCGGGGCTCTCAAGGCGATGGAGACCAATCTCTCGTCCCGCACCATGTGAAAGGTCCAGAAGCTGCCGGTGTGCATCATGCATCCTCTCCTTCGGCTTTGGCGATGGCCACCTCCGCGAGTTCATATAGCCTTGCCTCTTCATCATGGTGTAAGCGGTTCGCCTTTTGGTATTCTCTCAGAGCCGCCAACAGGTCCGGGGCCGCGGCGATGAGGCGGGCGTTGGCCCAGTCGATTTCATCGGCTTGGCGGTCATCCTCAGGAGTGATGGTAGCCACGATCCAACCGTTGGCAGGGGCGCAAATGGCGATGCCCCGATGTTCGCTGGCCTCTTCCGGTTCGGCTACCCAAGGTCCTGGTGTATGCCCACTCTTGGATTGGGCCGGGATAGTAACCCCGAAAAGAGTTTCAGCAGGTGGTGGCTTTTCCTCAGCTTTCCACGGCTCCTTCACCTCCGCCAGCAGTTGCTTAAGAAGGTCCCTGACCTCATCCTTGGGACCTTCAAGAAAAATGGGGGCCACGTTTGTTGCCTCCCTTTTCGAGAAGATGGCCACCCGGGCCACGATGCTCCCGGTGTAAGCGTCCGGCTCCACCCTGACGCGGTGTCGGGAATACCTGAACCAGCCGTTCCTGCCTCTGCACTCGATCATGCTTCCCTCCTTGTGAGTAGTAAGGGAGGCCGGGGGGGCCCGGCTTCCCCCATCAGTCGCTGAGGTCGATCATGCGGCGGTAGTTCCCGGAGATGGCACTCACGTCATCCAGTTTGCCGGCCGCCGCGGCCACCTGGTCGGCCAGGCCCGCCAACTGCTGCTTCAGGGCCTCGTTGTCCTTCAGGGCCTCGTAGTCGGCGCCGTTGACCGCAGCCCGAAGTTGCGTCAGGGCTTCCTCCACCTGCACGTCGCCGAAGATGTTCAGGTCCTTGAACCAGCCATCCACCCGCCGCACGCTTTCCAGGGTGTCGTTGCGGACAATCCGGCCATCCTTCAGGCGGCTGGAGAGATTGGTCCAGGAGCTTTGGATTCCTGATGATGGCCAGATTGGATGCGGCCGTCCTTCAGGCGGCTGGAGAGATTGGTCACCACTTCCAGGACCTTCTTGCGGAGGTACATCACCGATTCTTCCACCATCTCCTGGTAACGCTCCTGGAGGTCAGCCTTGGCCTGCTCGTAGGCGGCGATGATCTCGGGGGCGCTGCCCTCCTTGACCTCGGCGCCCTTCAACTCAAAGACGCTCCAGAAGAAGTCGAACCGCCGGCGGAGCCGGTCCCGGGGCGGATAATGCGGAGCCAGCCGGTCCCAGATGTCCTGATACTTCTCCTTCCATTCCGCCCGGATGGTGTCGTAATGGTCCACGAACTCGTCGGCCTTGGCCAGGTACTCGGCCCTCAGCTCTTCCAGCCGCTCCACCACCTTCGCCAGATTCCTTTTGGGGATGGCTCGCACATACTCCACCACAAACGGATAGCTGTGGTCGTTCAGGTAGGTTCGGGCCTTGCCGGAAAGCTGGTTGAAGCATCGCCGCCACTCCTGGGGGTAGAGCTTTTTGTTACCCAGGTAGAAGATTTCCCGGACTTGGCCGTATGTGAGCCCCAGATCCTCGGCGCTCAGCTTGGCCTGACCGGGCCATGAGCGCACGGCCAACTGGATAGCCACCATTTCCTCGAAGTGAACAGAGGAAGCCTTTGCCGCCTTTTTGGCCTGTTTCGCCATGACTTGCCTCCTTCGGGCAAAAAATAAAGCCGGCACCATGCCGGCATTTTGGATAAAAATGAGCCTCTTGCAAAAGTCATTTTTTAGGCTGAGCCTCTTGCAAAATGCCCTAGAAATGGCTGTCAGTATGAGGCAATGGCGAAGTTTAGGGGTCCGGAACCCATGAAACCTTGCTTTTCTCAACCATTAACCGGAAATTGGGCCCTTTGGGGCGCTGTCAGGACATACCCTTCCCTTGACCTTGCCCAACCCCG
>VGSX01000378.1 GCA_016874895.1 Deltaproteobacteria bacterium | reverse complement strand
ATTTTCATTAATCATGAGGAACAGGGCCTTGGTGATGGGGTCATCGCCGTTGACCGTCACCTTGATGGGGCTCATGACGTCGCTCACGGGCTTCTGGGACTGCTCCTTCATGTCCGCGCCGAACATGTCGCCCATGAGCACCGCCAGGTTGGGGTCGGCTTTGATGATGCCGCGGTCCTG
The DNA here is from genome assembly GCA_016874895.1 of Deltaproteobacteria bacterium. GTDB lineage: Bacteria > Desulfobacterota > Desulfobaccia > Desulfobaccales > Desulfobaccaceae > Desulfobacca. The sequence goes on along the minus strand of VGSX01000378.1, from coordinate 2,908 downwards.
GGCAAACTTGGGCTCCAACCCCCGGATAACGTCCCGGAGGGTGAGCATACCCATGAGCTGATATTTTTCGTCAAACACCAGCACCGCCCGGGGCTCGAAACTGCCCTCGAACTTAATGGCTGCTTCCCGGACGATGGCCATGGCCTGACGCAGGGTGAACCAGTAGGGGATGTGAGGATAATCCTCCAGGGGGATCATCAGATCCTTCACTTTTTTCTTGTACGGCATGGTGGCCTCCTTTTGTGGGGGGTGAATTTTTCCGTGAGAGAAAAGGTCCTTTGCTTGTTGCAGGGAATCAATCCCTTCGAGACCGGGACTGAGGTAGCTCCCCTGGCGCATCACCTGGTCAATGGCTCCCAGCAGTTCCTCGTGGGCCGAATATTTCAGTAGATACCCGACGGCCCCGGCTTTCAGGGTTTCCCGGACAAAACGCTTATCCGAATGGATGGCCAGGGCCATGATCCTGACCTCGGGGAGTTCCTGGTGCAGCCGCCGGATTACCTCCAGACCGGTGAGGTCGGGCATCTCGACATCAAGCAGGATAAGATCAGGGGATACACCCCGGGCCAGGCCGAAGATCTCGGCATCAGCGACGGCCTCGCCCACGATGCTCAGGCCCTCCCGGCCCGCTAAGATGGAGCGCAAACTGAGCCGCATACTTTCATGGCGCCCGGCAAGGAGTATTTTAATGGTCATGGTTTTCTCGCTCTGTTGGGTGTGGTTTATGGCAGAAAGGCTGGCGTCCTTGTCGAGGATACCGTCAGCCAGGGGTAACAGGTTTTTGCATCAAGGTAGGTTAAGAGTATGTCAAACAGAAAAATCGGGCTATTGGCGAATCCCTTATTTTAGGCTTCGCCATCCCTAGTTTTTTATTTCGCAAATGGAAGGAGGGTGGGGTAAGAAAGGAAAGCAGAGCAGATCAGGCTGCTGAAAGGTATCCGAGTCGAAAACCAAAAGCGGGAGCTTCACGTTCCCGCTTTAGAAACCTTGGCATATTTTAATTTGACGGTTGAGGGTTACTACTTATCTATGGAGGTCAGGCCTTCCCGGATGGCGTATTTCACCAGCTCCGCCAGGCTTTGCAGACCCAGCTTATCCATCATCTGTTTCCGGTGCACCTCGATGGTTTTTATACTGACGTGCAGGGAATCGGCGATCTGGCGGGTGGACTGGCCCTCGGCCAGAAGTTGCAGCACCTCCCGTTCCCGGGGGGTGAGCGCCTGGAAGGCCGAGGCATCGGTATCGGCCAGCTTCTGGACATAGTCCTCCACCACAATCCCGGTAATATCGTTGCTCAGGTAGATGCGGTTGTTCATGACCATCTGAATGGCGGTGAGCAATTCCTCGGAGGCGCAGTATTTCAGGAGGTAGCCGGAGGCCCCGGCCTTGAGCATGCCTTTGACAAAACGCTTGTCGGAATGCATGGACAGGGCGATGACCTTGACGCCGGGGATCTCGGCGACGATCTGGCGGGTGGCTTCGATGCCGTTGAGGTGGGGCATGCCGATGTCGATGATGACCACCTCCGGGTGGAGTTCTGCGGCCAGTTGCACGGCCTGGCGCCCGTCCTCGGCCTCCCCCACCACCTGCAGCCGGGGGTTTTTGTGGAGCAGGGCCACCAGGCCCTCCCGGACGATTTTATGGTCATCGGCGACGATAATTCTCACGGACATGGCACAATGGGGGCGCCGGTTGCCGGCCGGGGCGGTTGTTTCCGGCCGGCAACCTTGCTCTTAAAGGCCTTTTGGGCCCACGATCCTGCCGGCCACCGCGGAGGCCGCCGTAACCGCCGGGTTGGCCAGATAAACCTTGGACTCCGGGTGTCCCATGCGGCCCACAAAATTCCGGTTGGTGGTGGCGATGGCGGTTTCGCCGGGGGCTAAAATGCCCATATGCCCCCCGAGGCAGGGGCCGCAGGTGGGGGGGCTGATGATGGCCCCGGCGGCCAGGAAAATCTCGAAGAGGCCTTCCTGCAAACACTGGGAGTAAATCCAGGGCGTGGCCGGGATAATGATCAACCGCACCCCTTTGGCCACCCTGCGCCCCTTGAGGACCCGGGCGGCCAGGCGCATGTCTTCCAAACGGCCGTTGGTGCAGGAGCCGATCACCGCCTGATCGATGGGGACGTGCCCCACCGCGGAAATGGGATGGGTATTTTCCGGCAGATGGGGGAAGGCTACCTGGGGTTCCAGGTAGCTGACGTCGTATTCCTTCACCCCGGCGTAATCGGCTCCCGGATCACTGGCGTAAAAGGTGAACGGGCGCAAGGCCCGCCCGGTCACATATTCCCGGGTGATTTCGTCCGGGGGAATAATGCCGTTTTTGGCCCCGGCCTCAATGGCCATATTGCACATGGCCAGACGGTCGCTCATGGGGAGGCGGGAAATCGCGTCGCCCACGAACTCCATGGCCTGGTACAGGGCCCCGTCCACCCCGATCTGGCCGATGACAAAGAGTATCAGGTCCTTGCCTCCCACCCACTCCGGCAGGCTCCCGTTAAAAATGTATAAAACGGTTTCCGGCACCTTAAACCAGCTCTCGCCGGTGACCATGGCCGCGGCCAGGTCGGTGGAGCCCACGCCGGTGGCGAAAGCCCCCAGACCGCCGTAGGTGCAGGTGTGACTGTCCGCCCCGATGACCAGATCCCCGGGGCCGACGATACCTTTTTCCGGCAGCAAAGCATGTTCCACCCCCATATCGCCGCCGTCGTAAAAATGCGCCAGGTGGTGCTCCTGGGCGAATTGCCGCAGGGTTTGGCACTGGATGGCGGACAGAATGTCCTTGTTGGGGGCGAAGTGATCCGCCACCAGCACCACCCGCTCGGGGTCGAAAACCTTGGTGGCCCCGGCCTGGCGGAATTCTCTGATGGCAATGGGTGCGGTGATGTCATTCCCCAGGGCGATATCCA
>VGSX01000377.1 GCA_016874895.1 Deltaproteobacteria bacterium | reverse complement strand
TATAGCCCCCTTCCTTATTGCCCAGGCCGACCAAACCGATGATTTTACCGGCATGCTTCAGGGGCACCCCCAGGAAGGCGGTTATCGGAAGATGGCCTTCCGGAAGCTCAATCCAATGGGGATGGGAGGAGGGATTGTTGGTTAAGACGGATTTACCCTCCTGTACTGCCAGGCCGCGAATACCCCGCACTTCCAGGTTATTCAGGAGCTCCGGGTCCTTTGCCCGGACGATCCCACAGGCCTGCCAGCCAGAGTTACTGATGGCAATGGTGTCCAGGAGGCCTTTCCGGTTCACTTCAGCTATAAATCCGAAGCGGCTTCCAGTCATTTCTTCGGCTACGGCCAGGCAGGTATGGCCCAGGTCCTCTTCATTCTCGCATAACAGCGCCTCCCGGAAGATCCGGTTGATGCCATCCAACAGGGCGTTTTGCCTACGAACATTCTCTCCCGCCTCCTGGCGCTCGGCCCGGGTCCGCAGCATCATGATCCCGAAGGCGGCGTCCACGGCCAGTTCTTCCAGCAACTCCACCTCCTTCTGGTCAAAGGCATCGGGCTCATCGGCGTAAACATTCAAGGCCCCAATGGCTTCTCCGGACACCAACAGAGGGAGGGCGAGGGAGGAGGCGTAACCGCGCTTGAGAGCTTCTTCCCGCCAGGGGGCAAACTTCGGGTCACTCAGAATATCTCTCGCGATCTGGGGTTGGCGGGTGCGGATAGCGGTGCCGGTGGGTCCTTGCCCCCTTTCAGTGTCGGCCCAGGTTAGATTAAGGTTTAGTAAATACCCTTCTTCAAATCCGGCCTGGGCTGCTGGGCGCACGGACAGGCTTGCGTCCGGCCTGACCAGGCCGATCCAGGCCATTTTGTACCCGCCCACCTCCACGACGATCCGGCAGATGTCCCGGAGAAAAGCTGGCTCATCCGTGGCCCGCACCAGGGCCTGGTTACTTTCACTGATGCACTTAAGAGCCCGGTTAACCCGCAACAGGTGGTTTTCGCTCTGCCGCAGCGCCGCCTCGGCCTGCCGGCGCTGGGTTTCGCGGGATTGCAGCGCCTCTGCGGCTTCGTCAAAGGCCCGGGCCAGTCGGTCGATTTCTGCGACCCCGGACGTGAGGCCGCTACGGGCGGACAGGTCTCCTTCTCTAATCTTTTGGGTCAACCCCACCAAGGCATGAACCGGTCGCCGGACCAGGATGTCTCCTCCGAACCAGGCCGCGCTCAGCGCCAGCATCGCCACCAGGACCAGGGTGATAAGGTTAATAGTCAGCTCCCGCCGAGCTTGGGCGTAGACTATTGCCTGGGGAATGGTCACGGCAATATGAAGCCCTCCCATTTGGGGACCCAGGGTGGTAAACCCGATAACCCGCTCCTCCCCAGCAATATCGGGAAGTTCCAACACGCCTTCCTCTCCGGCCAATATGGCCTTGGTCATGGGCGCTTCCGGGAGGGACCGGCCCACCAGCAATTCGGGGTCGGGATAACGGGCCAAAACCGTGCCGAGGCGGTCGAATACAACCACACCAACACCCCTCGGCAGAGCGACTCGGGCGAAAAACTGGTGGAGCCACTCCAGGTCAAGAGCAGCGGTCACGACGGCAGTTAGTTCCCCCGGAGCTTCGAAAACGGGCGCAGCAAACGCCAAAATCGGTTTTTGGGCGCGTTTGCCGATCAGATATTGGCTGATCACGATTTCTTTGGTTTCTAAAAGGCGCGGGAACCAGTCACGGTCGGCGTAGGTGACCGGCTCGGTGAGGGGCGGCGCCCCCGCAAAGGGGATGCCATCCAGATTGACCGCGTTAAAGACGATAAAACGTTGAGTTTCAGCTAACAGCACGGCAAAGAGGGCGTTGCACGCGGCCGCGTCCCGGGCTTTCACCTGGGGAAGCTGCGCCAGGGTGTGAACCAGGGTGCGCCCCTCCGCCATTATGCACTCTTGAAGATTGGCGATGCCCTTGGCCAGGGTCAGGGTATCTTTTCGCGCCTCCTCCAAGGCATCGATCCGGTGGTGCGCATGGGTATAGAGAAAGAGGACCAAGAAGGGAATCACCCCCAGCAGGATCAGGATCATGATACGAGAGCGCAGGCTGTTGAAGATGCGGAACATTTCACCCTCCTTGGGGTTTCTGGTTGAATGTCTGGCAGCTATAAGACCTCTACCGGTCGATCTCGGCGGCCCCCGGGTGTTTGCTTCTGTCCCGTCTATAGTTGCTCGTTTTTAAAAGCAAAAAACCCCCTTTTGATCTGTATCACGAAGAATAACATTAGACAATTTGAAAACCCCGAAGACCGGCAGGGCCAGAGGTCTTCCGGCCGGCAAAATGTCGATCATACCCTGGATCAGGGCGCTCTGGGCCTTTTCCGCCTCGGCCCTGGTCAGGTGCGCCCGGCTCGCCACTTAGGTGGAGCAGAGCTGACTTCGTCCTAATGTCCTTTTTAAAACCTTATCAATATCTGGAATCCCGTATGGTTTTGCAATTACATCAATGAACCCGTATTGCTCAAAATGAGCCATGATCGGATCATCGGAATAACCGCTGGAAACTATAGCCCTTACCTGAGGATCAATCTGCAGCAGTTCGGCAATGGCCTCTTTCCCTCCCATGCCGCCGGGGACCGTCAGATCGAGAATTACTAGCGCAAAAGGCTCACCTCGGGCCTGAGCCTCCGTGTATAACTCCAGCGCTTTAGTGCCGTCTTCGGCAAACTCCGCCTCATAGCCCAGGGTCAGGAGCATTTTTTCCACAACCCTGCGCACCATCGGTTCATCATCCATTACCAAGATTTTTCCTTTACCGGAAACCAGTTCCCCCTCGGCCTGGGGTTGCGGAGCAACCTTCTGGTCTCTGGCAGGCAGAAATACTGTAAAGGTCGAGCCCGCTCCCAGGTTTGACTCCACTGCAATATGGCCGTGGTGATTCTTGATAATTGAATAAACCGTGGCTAACCCCAAACCGCTGCCCTTAGGCTTGGTGGTAAAGTAAGGGTCAAAAATTTTCGCGAGATGATCCCCCGGTATGCCGATCCCTTCATCCTGGACGGAGATTGTGACATATTTGCCGGGGGTAAAGGCAAATTTACTTTCTGTCCGCACCACCAGATT
>VGSX01000376.1 GCA_016874895.1 Deltaproteobacteria bacterium | reverse complement strand
AAACTCCAGATCATAGCCGGCCTGGGTTCCGTCGCCATCCATGCTGGTCGGCAGAATAAAGCCCGCCCCCCGCTCCTGGCATTCCTTGGCCCAGGCCACCGCGTCCCGGCCCACGGGTTTGGTGCCCCCGGCTATGACGAGTTCGAAGCCGGAGGGCATGGCCTGATTCCGTTTCCCGTCCAGGGCCAGGGTGATTTTCTGGCCGCCGTACTTTTCGGCCGCCTGGCTGATGAGGTCCGGGTTTTTGACTGCGGCGCTGTTCATGGCGATCTTCGCGGCCCCGGACTGGAGCACCATTGCAATGTCCTCCAGGGTGCTGATGCCGCCGCCCATGGTCAGGGGCAGGGAGATGGCTGCGGCCACATTCTTGACCCATGCCAATGTGGTCTTGCGGTTCTCTACTGTGGCCGCAATATCCAGCATGGCCAGTTCGTCTGCACCTTCCTGTTCGTAAAACCGGGCGTTTTCCACCGGATCGCCGGCGTCCCGCAGATTAATAAAATTAACCCCTTTCACCACCCGGCCATCTTTCATGTCCAGGCAGGGCATGATCTTAATGGGCTTCATAGAGTCGTTCTCCTTGCATTTTAATGGAACAATGCCTGCCATTATTTGCGAAAAAGCGAGCTGAGGCAAGGGAAATTGTTAGCCAGGGTCGTGCCCAGGCCTATGATTTTTTTCCCCCCTGCCATTCTTTGCGAATATTTTTGTTGACAGCCGGACTGACTACTATTAAATTAAGTTAATAGAAATAATTATTTATAAATTATTTTAACAGGAATTAATATCATCCTTTGTTGATCGCAGGGCAGTAACTCGTGTTAAGGTGGATCTTTGAAACTGAGCGCGGTAAGGCCTACTTATAACCCATTCATAATCAGGAGGAGACATGTTTAAGAAAATTTTGGTTCCTTTGGATGGCTCAGATCTGGCAGCGAAGATCCTGCCGAAGGTGGAAGAACTGGCAAAATTGTGCGACGCTGAGGTGACCCTGATTATGGTGGGCGCCTCTGCCACGAATCTGGCGGGCATAGCCAGTCCGGAGATCTTTGAAAAGGCCGCAGAGCACGACAGCCGGTTTGCCAAGCGGTATTTAGAGGGCGCCGCCAACGAATTGCAGGGGAAGGGAGTAAAGGTTAACTGGTTCTATGAGGCCGGAATGCCGGCGCAGACCATCATCAAGCACGCCTCGGACAACAATTTTGACCTCATTGCCCTGGCGACCCACGGGAAGGGCGAAGTTGCCTGGGTGATGGGCAGCACCGCCGAAAAAATTCTCAGCCATGCCACTGTCCCGGTTTTTCTGCTGCGGGTGATGGAGTATAAACCCCCGTTGTTGAAAGAGCAGTTTTTTATGTGAGCTTAAAGGAACAATCATTTTCTGGATTACCGATTCCGTTGCACAGTTCCCCAAGCAGAAAAAACCAACACGACACCATCTCGGGGCGGCCTTAAAACCGCCTCGTTTTTGTTTTGCTTTAGTTTAAAGAGGACAGGCCTATCACGGCGATTTTCGCCTTATCGGCCTGCTGCAGCATTTCCGTCCGATCGAACATCAGGGTCTTGCCGGCCTCGAGGGCCAGGACGCTGGCCTTGACTTCCCGCATGACTCCGATGGTTTCCAGACCTACCGCCGGCACATCGAATCGCAGGTCCTGGTCGGGTTTGCTGACTTTGACCACTACGGCTTGTTCTCCGGCCAATATCCCGCCCCGGCGGATGGTGGCGTCTGTGCCGTCGATGGCTTCCACCGCAAGCACCGCCTGGCGACGCACCACCACGCACTGGCCGATGTCCAAGCGGCCGATTTCTTTGGCCATGGCGAAGCCGAATTCGATATCTCGCAGTTCTGCGGCGTTAGGTTGGCGTCGGCTCAGGACCCCCTCGGGGGCCAGGAGTTCCGTGAGGAAAAGAGTGGGAGAGACGATGGTGATGCCTTCGCTTTCCAATTCTGCGGCGACGGCTCGCAGGATGCCATCATCACCCGCGTGTTTGGCCCGGCCGACAATCTTCAGGGCCCGCCAATCGGGGCGGAGATGGCTGAAAAGGCGACCCTTGCTGATGCCGCCGGCCATGACGGCCCGGGTGACCCCGGCTTTCTGGAAAAACCGGATGATCTTGCCCAACTGGCCCACGTAGACCCATTTAATCGCATCCGCCCACTGTTCCAGGGCCGGGTCGGTTTCGCCGTGATGGGCTGCAGCCACTACTTGGAAGCCCTGCTCCCGGGCGGATTGGGCAAAGATCAGGGGAAATTTATTCTTTCCCGCGATGAGACCGATTTTCCCGGACATCGATGGGCGCCAGACCTCTCTCGGACGTTTCCAGAAATTGCACTAACCGGTGTACCGACGCTTCTTCCGGAAAGCGCTGGCGGACCTGCGCCATGGCTTCTTTCAGGGTCAGGTCTGAGGTAAACAGGAGTTCATAGGCCGCCTTGAGGATGTCCAGATCCGCCAGGGAGAAGCCATGGCGTTTGAGCCCCACCAGGTTCAAGCCCACGATTTTCGCCCGGTTGCCCAGGGCCATACAGTAGGGCGGGACATCCCGGGCCACGGCCGAAGCCCCGCCGATAAAGGCATAGGCGCCGATGCGGCAGAACTGATGGATGGCGGACAGGCCCCCCAGGATGGCATAATCATCCACGGTGATGTGCCCTGCCAGGGTAGCGGCATTGGACATGATGACATGGTTGCCCACCCGGCAGTCGTGAGCTACGTGCGTGTAGGCCATGAGGAGATTGCCGTGGCCCACCTGGGTGAGACCGCCGCCGCCGGCCGTGCCCCGATGCAGGGTGGCGAATTCCCGGATGATGTTATCATCCCCGATGATGAGGCGGGTCTCTTCGTTCTTGAATTTTAAGTCCTGGGGGACTTCCCCCACCACCGCAAACTGAAAAATCCGGCAGCGCTTGCCGATGGCGGTGAAAGGACGGATCACCACGTGCGGCCCCACCTGGGTGTCGGCATCAATGGTGACCTGGCCGTTGATAATGCTATAGGGACCCACCGTCACGCCAGTTCCCAGCTCAGCCTTTTTATCAACGATGGCAGTGGGATGGATCTCAGGCATGGGCGGGAATCTCCTCCTGGGTCAGGGCGGCCATAAA
>VGSX01000375.1 GCA_016874895.1 Deltaproteobacteria bacterium | reverse complement strand
CTCGAAACCGATCAGAGCTTCCAAAGTTTCCCAGAACCGGCGCAGCTCCTTGGGCGCGCCCAGGTCAAAGGAAGAAACCACCCGATGGAAGTAGCCCAAGAGACCCACCTGATTCATTTTCAGGTCAAGGGTTTTATAGTGGGCATTGGTCACCAGGATCACCTGCTTATTAAGGCCCCGGACATAAGTGAGAAAAGGTTCACTGTCCGGATGCACCTCGATCAGGTGCCGGATGCCTTCCTTTAAGGCGGGGATATCCAGGGCCAGTTCCCGGGTCCAGAAATCGATGTCCGTCCAGTTCAGGGTCCCCTCTTCTCGTTTGTAACGGGCAAACACTTCCAGCCGGGCCTGGGCCAGCTCCATCCCCCGCTGGCGGGCATATTCCTGGGGCACCAGGGTTTCCCAGAAATAATCATCAAAATATTTATCCAGCAAGGTGCCGTCCATATCCAGGAGCACCCAATCCACCTCAGGCCAATTAAACGACATTACCGCCGTCCTCCCTGCTGAAACCGGGTTTTTTCTTGTTGCATCCCAGGGGGAAGTTTAACAGACCTGGTTTGGCTACGCCAAATTTTTTTCTCAGAAAAAAATATTTCCACAGTAATCTTACTGTTTCATGGGATTTTTTTATGTTTAGGGATTGATTTTTCTATCTTATCGTTATATATTAAGTAATTATACTTGAGTAAATTAGCAATATTGTGAATCTCCCTAAAATTCATTATGATATAAACTAATTGATTATCAGTTTGTTATTTTCCCATGAACGAAAAAACCTTGCGTCACAATAGGGCCCCCTGCCATCCCCCTCCCACAGGCCGGAAGAATTTTCCCCCCCGACGCGCCCCCGCCAAGGCGCTCTACGAGATACTGTTCCAAGGCGCCAGTGACGGCATCCTCCTGGTGGAGGCTGGAACCGGTAAATTACTGGAGGCCAACGACAGTTTCTGCGCCAGGTTCGGTTGGAGCCGGCAGGAGGTCAAGGGCCTCACCCTGGCGGACTTATCAACCCCTGACTTGCCCTATGCCGCCTCTAAGGCCCAGGAAAGTATCGAGAAAGCTACCAAGGAAGGGCCGCAGCTCTTTGAATGGCTCTTTCAGGACCGGTCCGGCCGCCGGCAGTGGGCGGAAGTGAGCCTGCGGGCCACCCGCATCGGTCGGAAAACCTATCTCATCGCGGTCATCCGTCCTATCCAGGCCCAAAAGGACGCAGCCGCAGCCGTCAAACAGCCTGAGAGCGCTTTTCTGGCCCTCCTCGCCGCCCTCCAGGACGTGGCCATGCTTCTCACTCCCGAAGGCGTCGTCTTAGCCGCCAACGACACTGCCGCCCGGCGTCTGGGGCTGTCCGTCCCGGAGCTCATCGGCCTCAATGTCTTCGACCTCATGCCGCCGCATCTGTCTCAGGGAAGAAAGGCCAAAGCCGCAGAAGTTATCGCCACCGGCAGAATCAGGCGTTTTGAAGATGAAGACGGGGGGTTTTATATCTATAACATTCTTTACCCCATTTTCGATGCCTCCGGCCAGGTGGTCCAGGTGGGCGTTTATGCCATAGACATCACCGGTGACAAAAAAACCAGGACGGAACTGGAAAGAACCCAGGCCCGCCTGGAATGCCTGCTGGATCACAGCCCGGCGGCCCTATACAGCCGCCGCTATGGCGACATGGGCGCCTTGATCTATCTCAGTAAAAACATCAGCAACCTAACCGGCTTCAGCCCCGCCGAATTCCTGGCCGACCCCTCTTTGTGGGCGGCTCGGCTCCACCCGGAAGATTATCCAGGTGTGGTTGAAAAATTAGAAAACGGGACTGAAGTCCGGTTCCAGTCGGTGGCCTATCGGTTCTTACATAAAGATGGGACGTATCGTTGGCTCCATGATGAATTCAATCTGGTGCGGGATCGCCAGGGCGCCCCTTTGGAATACATCGGCTCGGTCATGGATATTACTGCAGCCAGATCGGCCCAGGAGAAACTGTTACTCAGCGAAAGACGCTACCGGGCCATTGTGGAATCCCAGACCGACCTCATCAGCCGGTTCACTCCGGATGACACCCTGACCTATGTCAATGCCGCATTGTGCCGATATTTAGGCAAGACCCCGGCAGAGTTAATCGGCCGGTCTTTCCTTTCCTTTCTGACACCGGAGGCCAAAAATCAGATTCAAGCCCACCTGGCCACCCTGACCCCGGACCGGCCGGTGGGGGAGCTTGAACACCAGGTAATCCTGCCGGACGGCAGCTCCCGTCGGGTAGCTTGGATCAATTATGCCTTTTTTAACCATCAGGGCCGGGTGCAGGAGTACCAAGGAGTAGGCCGGGACGTGACGGCCCGGCGGGAGGCCGAGGAGGCCCTGCGGCAGAGCGAACTGCGCTTCCGGACCTACACCGAAAGCTCCCTGGTGGGCATCTTTGTTATCCAGGATAACCGGTTTGCTTATCTCAACCCGGTTTTTGCCCAGATTTTCGGCTACTCCCCCGAGGATCTGACAGACGGGATGAACTTGCTGGATCTCGTGCATCCGGATTCCCGGGACCTGGTGAGGCAAAAGCTCGAGGAACGGTATGCCGGAAAACCCTCGGAGCGCTATGTGGTCAAGGTCTGGCACCGGGACGGCCGCGTTTTGTATTGCGAGGTATTGGGCCGCCTGGTGTCCTATCTCAACCGACCGGCTATTCTGGGAAGCCTCATTGACGTCACCCAACAACGGGAGGCCGAGGAGGCCCTGCGGGAGAGCGAACAGCGGTATCGCCTCCTGGTGGAGACCATGAACGACGGTTTGGGGATATCAGACGCAGACAAAAACATCACGTATGTCAATACCCGGATGTGCGAACTTATAGGCTACACCTCCGAGGAACTGGTGGGGCGACCTCTCAACGATTTTCTCACCCAAGCCGGACAGCAGACCTTGGCCGAACAGTTCACCCGGCGTCGGAACGGCGTCCATACTCCCTATGAACTGGTCTGGACCCGCAAGGACGGCAGTGAACTCCATACCACCATCTCGCCGAGACCGATGTTCGACCGCCACGGCAATTTCACGGGCAGTTTTGCAGTTATCACCGATATCAGCGCCCGCCGGGAGGCCGAAGCCGCCAGCCAGCGCCGGGAACAGTATTTCCGCCA
>VGSX01000374.1 GCA_016874895.1 Deltaproteobacteria bacterium | reverse complement strand
TATTTCAGGCAACTATCTGTGAATCCTTATACCTTTCATCAAATTGCACAATCCCCCGGACTCTCTCTCATAGAACCAGTTATGGACGATTGGGCCCCCCAGATACGAATATCTTCTAGTTATTCCAAGGTGGCGGATCACTGGCTTTTCGCTTAGTTTCCCTAATCCAGGGGATAATCCGTAAGAATAGTGTACAAGGGCTTTTCCCGGTTGGCAAAAAAATGGCTGCAGCCAGCCAGCACCTTGATCTCTGGCCGCTTATCTTCCGGTTGGGCTTCCAGGACCTTTTCCAACTGGGGCAGGGGGCAGAATTCATCCCGATCCCCGACGACGATGAGACGCAGGCGGGGCACCCGGGGGAGAAAATTCATCTCCATCAAGGCTATGGGCGGGGCGATCATGATCATGCCGGCCGCAGAAACACCCTGGGCCAGGGCCCGGCCGGCCACCGCCGCCCCGAAGGAGTAACCCACCACATAAGCCGGTCCAGATACTCGGGACCTCAAGAATGACATGGCCGCCTGCACGTCCGCCAACTCCGAGAGACCGTCGCCGTATTGACCCGAACTCAACCCCACGCCCCGGAAGTTAAACCGCAGCGTGGTCCATTGGCGGGCCTGGAAGGCCATTACCGCGGTCCAGACCACATTGTTATCCATGGTGCCGCCATACAGGGGATGGGGATGGGTGATAATCACGCCCCGGGGATCTTTCCCCGGGGCCAGGCGCGCCTCCAGGTTGACGTCCGCGCCGGTGATGGTGACCCGTTCTTCTCTAATTTCTGGTGTTCCTGTGGATATGGGCATAGTTTTGTCCTTATGCAAAAATCTCAGCAAACCCGCCTTGTGGCTCTCGCAGGTGATTATAACATTTTACGATTCACCTGAACTCAATTAGTATGTATTATATTACTGTAAGCGTTCGACAGTCAGGCGCTTGTGGCCCATCCGGTTATGAAAATATTTTCTTCGGGCAGGCACGGGGGCCTGCCCCTACGGTGGGCTTTTCCCTGTAAAACTTGACAATACTCCCAATAAACGATCCATGTTCCTGAAAAACAAAGTCGGCCTGAAATTAATGGGCGTCAACCTGGCCTCCTTGTTGTTTGCCCTAATCTGTTTGCTGATTATTATCCAGTACCTGGCCACCAACCAAGTGCTGGCCTGGCATAGGCAACGGGTGGAACTGGTGGCCAACCTGGTGTTGGCCGAATACCAGGGCAAAAACCAGCGGGTGGTCCAGTATGCCGACATTTTAGGAAACAACTATAATTATGCCGAACTGTTGTATCACAACGATATAGACACCCTGGCCCGCCTGGCCGGTTTCCAGATGCGGGATGCCGGTTTAAACATTCTCACCGTCACCGACCGGACTGGGGTCATCGTGGTGCGGGTGCACGCCCCCAAAGGCATCGGGGTGGATATCTCCGGCAATCCGTTGATCAAAGCGGCCCTGAAGGGGAAACGCACCAGCCGCATGACCCAGTGGAAGGACAGTATTTCCCTGAGCGCCGCCGCTCCCCTCTACTACGGCGATGAAGTGGTGGGTGTGGTTCTCACGGGCATGTTGGTGGACAAGGGCTTTGTGGAATCCCTCTCCAAGGGTACCGGAGCCGAGGTGGCCATCTTCTTTGCCGATCATCCGGTGGTGAACTCCTTCCAGGATCTCCCCGAGAGCGCCTTTGAAGTTCTGAAATCCGGCAAAAACCGGGCCGCGCTGGGATTGGATAGCGTCCAAAGTCTCCTCCTGGGGAAGAAAAATTATACTCTTACCTTTTTGCCTCTGGAACAGGAAGAAAAGCCCTGGGAAAATCTGCTGGTGGTGGGGGTCAGCCAGGCGGAGTTGAAAGCTGCGGAAAAAGCACTGCATCTGGTCATTTTTGGCGTGGGCGGAGGCGCCGCCCTGGTGGGGATGTTTTTGAGTTTCATGCTCTCCCTGGGCATGCGACGACAGATTTCTCACCTGGCCGAGGGCACCCGCCAAGCCACCCGGGAGGAACTGGCCGGGGACATTCCGGTGACCAGCACCGATGAACTGGGAGAGTTGGCCGAATCCTTTAACACCATGACCCGCGCCCTCCGGGAAAAAACCCGGCTCCTGCAGGAAGAGCGGGACCGCATCGCGGCCAATGCCGATTTTCTGTCCATGATCGTGCACGACATCAAGGCGCCTCTCACCGGGGTCAGACTGACCATCGAAACCCTGCAGGATGAGTCACTCCCCACAGACATTCATCATAAGCTTCAGGGTATCATAGAGAGCAGTGAAGGCCTGCTGCTGCACCTGCACAATGTGTTGGATATCTCCCGGCATGAGTTGGGCCAATTAATTCTGCATCCCGAGGTGGTTTATGTGGGCTTTACCATTCAGCGACTGCTGAACCATTATAGCGAAATGGCCGCGAACCAGGGGATATCCCTCAGGGCAAAGACGAACCCGGCCCTGCCCCCGGTTTGGGCCGACGAACGCTACCTGGATCGGGTGCTGTTCAACCTCATGGCCAATTCCCTGGAAGCCACCCCGGCCGGTGGTTTCATAGAAATTTCCGCCCATGCCAGCAGTCTCAACGGTGGCGCGCCAGCCGTGGAAATTGTCGTGGCCGACAGCGGTTGCGGCATCGACCCCCAGAATTTGGATAATCTGTTTGAAAAATACCTGACCAGAGGCAGTCACCGGGCCGGAGGGTCAGGATTGGGGTTATATATCTGCAAGACAATTATTGAGGCACATCACGGCAAAATCTGGGCTGCCAGTCAGCCCGGCCAGGGGACCCGCATACACCTGCTCCTACCCCAGGCCGGGGCAACCGAGCTCCACAGGCCTGTTGGCCCTTTACCGGGGTAAGAAAATTGTCTCGATCCGGATGAGGCCGTTAACTTTCCGGTCGATTTTTTTCGAGGCATGCATAAACCCGGTGAGTTGCTTACCTAAAAAAATTTGATTATTATAAACATATAAAGAGTCTCTTCAGCTTCTCAATTCAGGCCGGAAAAGCTTTACTTTTCCACCCTGAAACCCTTGAACTCGAAACTTTCAACTTTTTAACGGGGAAGACGTATTGTGGCCATCAAGGTTTTGGTAGTCGATGATGACCAACGGACAAGAGAGGCGCTGGTGGAGATTTTAGGCCGGGCCG
>VGSX01000373.1 GCA_016874895.1 Deltaproteobacteria bacterium | reverse complement strand
CCCCCGTGCCCGCCCAGCCTCCGTAGGGGCGGGCCCCCGTGCCCGCCCAGCCTCCGTAGGGGCGGGCCCCCGTCCCCGCCCAGCCTCCGTAGGGGCGGGCCCCCGTGCCTGCCCAGCCTCCGTAGGAGCGGGCCCCCGTGCCCGCCCAGCCGGCACTGCGCCTACCCCGACCACTGACCACTGACCCCTTCGCCTCATTCCGACAGTTTCAGCAGGGTGCCCCGCCTCAGGGCAATCCTGAGGCTGACGCTAATGAGCAGGTAGCCGGCGGCCAGGTAGGCCAGGCTGAGCCCGAAGCCCCGCCACAACGGCCAGGTAGCGGACAGGGGGAAGCCGTAAAAATGCCGGAAGTAATCCAAAAAATGCGCCAGCGGAAAGGCCAGGGCCACGGTCTGCAACCAGGCCGGCAGCATGGTCACCGGGTAGTATAAACCGGAGATGAGCAGGACCAGATAGGAGATGGCCCAAGCCGTGATTTCAGCCCGGTGCCCGAAGAGGAGCACCAGGGACAACACCACCACGCCCTCGATGACCGCCACCAGGAACAGCCCCAGGAAAAAAAGGCCGGTGGCCGTCCAGCCCTGGCGGCTGAGATCCATTCCAAAGGCCCAGATGCTCAAGCCCAGCATGATGGCAAAAACCACCAGCCCCCGCACCAGACCCACCAGCCCCGAGCCGAGGACCACGTGCACCAGGTTGATGGGGGCAATGAGGCCGTGTTTCAGGCTCTTGGCCCAGACGTCGTAGAGCAGGGCGTAGGAAATGTCCAGTTGGGCGATCTGCACGGTGTTCATGGCCACAGCGCCGATGAGGACAAAGGAGACCGTTTCCGGCCCCAACTCCAGAAAGCGGGTGAGCAGCCCCACGGAAAAAAGGCCTACCAGGGGCCAGAAGAGCATCTCGAAGACCGCGAAGACATTGCGCCGGTTCATGATGCCGCCCCGGGCTGCAAAGGCGTACACCTTGACGGCCTCAGTGACTAAATTCACGGTAGAGATCCTCCAGGTCAACCTCCTGCACCTTGATGCCCTGCAACTCTCCCCCAACCGCGTGAATTTCCCGGCAGATAACCGGCAGGCGGTGGTGGCTGCGATCCAGCAGCAACTCCAGGGCCGGCGATTGCCAGCGCCAGTGCAACACTCCGGGCAGGCTTTGGAAATCCAAAGGCGGGAGGTGAGTGGCAAAGGTCAGGGTGACCCGGTCCCCCAGGGCCAGCCGGGTCTGGAGGCTGGGGATGTCGCCCTGGGCCAGAATCTGGCCCTCTCCCAGAAAGGCGATCTCATGGCACAACTCCTCTGCCTCCCGCATGTTGTGGGTGGTCAGGATAATGGTCATGCCCGTCTGCCGGTTCAGGCGGCCGATCTCCTCCCGGATATTCTGGGCCGCCAGCGGGTCCAGGCCGTTGGTGGGTTCGTCCAGGAAGAGCAGCTCGGGCTGACTGATCAAGGACTTGGCCAATGCCAGGCGTTGTTTCAGGCCCGAGGAGAGGGTCTCAAAGGGACTGCGCCGCCAGGGTTCCAGCTCGAAGAGGTTCACCAACTCCTGAACCCGCTGGGATAACTTTTTCCCCCAGAGGCCGTAGAGACGGCCGTAAAAACGCAGATTCTCCTCCACCGTCAGAGACCAGACGAATTTGGCGGCGCCGCTGGCCAGATTGATCCGCCGCCGCAGGTGGGTGGCCTGCTTCCGAACGTCCAGACCCAGCACCCGGACCGAACCGGCATCCGGCAGCAACAGGGTGGCCAGAATGGAAATGAGGGTGGTCTTCCCGGCCCCGTTGGGACCTAAAATCCCGAAAATGGAGCCATGCGGGATCTCCAGGTGCAACTCCCGGAGCACCGGCTGGAGCCGCCGGCGCCAGAAGCCGGTTTTATAGGTTTTCCACAGGCCTTGCGCCTGAACCGCGGTTTTCATGATCTAAGCCATTATATTTACCAGAGATGACCGTGGCTGGCAATGCCTATGGTCCGAAACCAGACCGGGCGGAGATGTTTGGGAATTAATCGGCACAGATTCATGCCGGGAGGTGACGGGAATTAAAGAAATGGCTGGTGCGAGTGCCTAAGGCCGGACGGGCCGGTACTTATGGAGATGACGATCAACTACATTATGTTATTATGGAAATGAGTAAAATCAAATCGGGCCTGACATCCTGTCCGGCCTGCCTTCCCTCCATGGAAATATGGCAACCAAATCATCATCCCACGATAGCGCCTCCAGGGGACGAGATCCCAGGCCCGACAGCTTAATTTGATTTTCGTTCAATAAATGAAACATTAATGATAATATGATAGAACTAAATTGAATATTAATATATAGGACGTTCAATTTTTTGTCAATAAATATTTATATTCTGAACATTATTTTTTTTAAATAACCAGGTGCAGCTCCTCCCCGCCTCGGCGCGGACAAATCCCTTGACGGGGAGCTGCCGGAAGGATAATCTGGGCACATTATGCGTTACTGCCTTGCAGTTCCCACATATTGGACCTATCCCGGCGGTGCGGGGCAGGAAGAGGTCATCTATGACCATCCCACTCCCTTGGATGCTGAGGGCACCTTAGGGCGCTTTCTGGCCAGTGTGGCAAAGCTGGTGAACCGGGAGGTGCAGGTGGTCATCGTGGCCGCGGCTACTGCCCCCGGCCTGCAGGCGGCGGTGGAGGAGCGGGTTACCGGTCTCATGGGAAATCTCTATCAGCCCCCGGCGTATCTTCTCTTTTCTTATTCTCACCTGGAGAGATTAAGGGAATTCTGCCGGTGGCAGGGAGGCGAGGAATTCCTTAGTCTGCTTTCTCTTACCGGATATTCCCGCATCCGCAACCTGACGCTCATTCTGGCCAATCTGTTCAATGCCGAGGTGATGGTCAGCCTGGATGACGATGAAATCATTCTTGACCCGGATTTCTTGAACAAAATAGCCGCGGATTTTTCTTTCCTGGCCCGAGATCACCAGAAATTCGGGGTGGCCGGCCTGTACGAGAATCCCCAGGGCGAGGTCCTGGCCGTGGCGCCGACGGGGAACTGGGTGAGGTTTTGGCCGAAAATTAAATGGATGAACGCGGCCTTCACCGCCTTGCTGGGGGAGAAGCCGCACTTAAAAATGACCCCCCTGGCTTTGGGGGGGAACATGGCAGTGGGTGCGTCTCTTTA
>VGSX01000372.1 GCA_016874895.1 Deltaproteobacteria bacterium | reverse complement strand
TCCCGGCAATTAAACAAAAAGGCCTCCCAGGGTGGCAGACTCCTCCTGGCAGGCCCTTCCAAAAGCCTTAGGCAGTTAATCCAACGGTTACGTGTAGTCAGTGCATTAAACATCTAATTTTATAATCATATTTTCCAAAATGTCAATAAAAATCTGCCTTGCCTGGCTCTTCTTGCGGCCACAGGGAGGAGTCGCTCGGCTTTCCCGGTCTCCAACCTTTGACCATGAACTTTTATGCCCCGCGACCTGTTGCAGTGGACGGGGTTTATTTTTGTGGTATATTTAAGGATCAACTAAAAAGCGAAGAGGGTCTCAACCATGACTCCCAAAGACAGCGACAATGCCTTCGGGTTTAAAAAGGCTTACCTGCTGGCCGGAATTTTTACCGCCATACCCCTGGTCATCACCTGGTGGGTGGTGGGATTTATCTTTAGGATACTGCGGGACTTCGGCCAGCCCACCGTGGCCGGGGTGGCCGCCATTATCAAGCCCCTCTTTCCCGAATTGGCCGATTTAATGTTGACCCCCTGGTTCGATTCCTTCCTGGCGATTCTGTTAGCCCTGCTGGCCCTGAATTTCCTGGGGTGGATCGCCACCCGAATGATCGGCCGCCGGGTGTTGGACCTGATGGAAACAATAATCCATCGTATCCCCCTGGTACGGACCGTTTATGGTGCGGTGCAGAAATTCATGACGGTGATCCAGCAGACCCCGAACGGGGTGCAGCGGGTGGTACTGATTGACTTTCCCTCCCCGGAAATGAAAACGGTGGGCTTTGTCACCCGCACTATTGAGGATACGGAAACCGGCGCCAGTCTGGCCGTAGTCTATGTGCCCACCACCCCCAACCCCACTTCCGGGTATCTGGAAATCGTGCCCCTGGACAAGGTGATTTCCACCAACTGGACCATCGATGAAGCCATGTCGTTTATCATTTCCGGGGGCGCCGTGGCCCCCTCCCAGATGCGCTACTATAAAAACAGCGGCGAAACTGTCCAGGGGCCGCCGCTCAAAACCTGAAAGTCCGGAGGAGGAACCGCTAACGCCCTCCGGAGATACAGGCGGCCGGGCACGGTCTGGGAGAATATCAGGTTTCCAGGGGCAACTTGGGGACCAGGATAAAATCTATTTAATATTCCCCACTAATTCCCTCTCCCCTTGAGGGGAGAGGGTCAGGGTCAATGCTGTTGCATTAAGCAGGGATTTTTCTTTCTGTCATTCTGAGCGAAGCGAAGAATCTAAATCATCATGACAGCCTAGATCCTTCGCCGCCGGGGGCGGCTCAGGATGACAAAAGGGGTGGAACTCCTTAATTCAACAGCATTGAGGGTCAGGGTGAGGGGTGAAATTGTTCCCCTTAACCGAAAACCGGAAACTTATCAAAAGGCGTACCAGATTCTCACCCAGTTGCGGATGCCCTCGGGCCGGTTCCGGGTGGCCATCTCGAACTGACTGACAACGGATAAACTTAACCGGCCGAAGTCATACTTGATACCCGGGCCTATAGCGAAAGATCGGCCGTGGAAACCGATATCCACGCCGTCCACCACGTCCCCGGTGGTCTGGGTGTAATAATATCCGGCTGCGCCGATGCGCAACTGCGGCAGGACGGCGTAATCGAGACAGTAGTCGAAATGGAAGGCCTGGCCGGAATGATAGGAGTTCCGCGCCCCGGTAATGACCAGAGGGTCGTTATTACGGGTGGGAAAGTCGTACATCATCTTGATATTGACCCCCAACCCCCACTTGGGCAGCCAGGCAAAGGCCAGGATGGGCTGGAAAGTAAAATAATTCCGGGACGGGCTGGCCGGGTTGTCCCGATTATAGGATCCGGGGAAGAGAATTTCCAAGGCCGAGGTTACATGGAAATCTCCGAAATGCCAGGCCAGGATGACGGGATCAAAGGCAATGTTGCCGAAACCGAAGCGCTGGTCGTCGGCAATGGTAAATCCTCGGAAGGTTGACTTGAGGTCGGTATAGACCAGCGGAATCACCACGTGCGTGCCCCAATTCGCCCCCAGGATAGTGAATTTACTGGAATAGATGAACCGCAGGGCCTCTACGAAGACAAAGGCCTTGGGATTGGGCGGTCCGTTGGGGAAGCGATCGGCCGTGTAAAACAGCCAGTAGTTCTGGAAATAGAACCCCGGCGGCGGGAAGGCCCCGGCAAAGAAGTTCTCGATGCCGTCGGGATATGCGGTCAGACCAAGTTCCGTCCCCGAAGCCGGGAGCGGCAACAACAACAGGACAATCAACACCCCTACAATCATTCTCTTTCTCATTTAAACCTATCCCCCCATGCATTAGATTTGGATATAGCAGAATGAACCGGATCATAGTATAGTTTGGGGCTTCTGTCATCTATTTTTTACCGTGGAAATCCCCTTTATAAACTATGCCTTCCCCACAAGTTTATACAAGGTGGCCAAGCACTGCTTGGCGGGATATGGGGTTCCCAAACTTGGGAACCAGGATGAGAGCTGCATTTTAGATCATTCTCTTTACTTTTTTGTAACTATTCGGTTAACCCGGTAATTAGTTGAAATTGCCTCAAACATAGACATGATCATGGAAGTTGTTTTTTTGAAAAGAAAACATCTTCCGCTTCGCTCCGAAAATGCAAGAGTGCGCCGGTTGCAGCAGCAGTCGCTGGAGCGGGAAGCCAGGCAAAAAAAAGGAAATCGCTACACTCAAGGCTAAGCTGCATCTCAGAGAAAAACAGCTCTTGGCCCGAAAATCAGAAAAGCAGGCCACCCCTGAGTTCAAGCTTTCAGACTGTCATCGTCGAGTTCTGTGATCTCCCGGCCGCTGAACAGGCTTGCCCTCTCTGTGGGCTCCCCTGTCACTCGCTGGGTTCCAAAACCTCTGAAACCATCGAAATCGAAATCCTGGCCTTAAGGATATCTGGCTCTACCCCCTGGAACACTCTTTCAAACAAGCCCTGTGCAATACTTGATTCTTTGGCTATTACCGAGTTGGTCGAATATGTACGCGTGCTGTGCACGCCTTTTCGGAGCAGGGATAAAATGGTGCGCCGACCTGGAGGTCGGCGCTACCGAGTTTTTTTCTCCCTCTTCCCTCTTCCCTCTTCCCTCTTCCCTCTTCCCTTTTCCCTCTTCCCTGTCTTTTCACCTAGCGGCTCATGGTCAAAGGCCGGACAAAAGTG
>VGSX01000371.1 GCA_016874895.1 Deltaproteobacteria bacterium | reverse complement strand
TGCTGCCGGCGACCGGAGAACAGGCCGATCCCGAAGCGGCGTTTTTGGCCAGATCGATCCAAAGGCACGTGGAAGTGCTGCCGGTCCTGGCGCAGATTACGGGGACCAATTGGGCCCTGTAAGGCCAGCAGCAAGGGTTGCCTTGCACTGACAGATAAGATTCTGCCGCCAGGGACTTGCCTGAGGAGTATGCCTCATGACCGCAGCTCCGACCTCGCTGTTTACAGAGATCTGCTCCACCACAGTCCTCCTGGATGCCTGGCGCCGGATTCAAAAAAAAGGGGCCCGGGGAGGTCTGGATGGCGTCAGCGTCCAGTCTTTCAGCGACCAGGCCGCCACCCACCTGGAAGACCTGCGGCAGGCGCTCCTGGCCGGTAACTACGCCCCGGAACCGCATCAAAGAATCAAGGTGCCGAAATTGGACGGTAGCGGCGAACTGCGGCCTTTATCGCTCCCCACCATCAAGGATAAAATCATCCAGGAAGCGGTGCGCCGGCTCATAGAGCCGATCTTCGAATCGGAATTCCTGCCCTGCAGCTATGCTTACCGCCCCGGCCAGGGGCCCCGGCGGGCCATCGGCAAGGCTATCCATTACCTGGACCATGAAAAATGCCGTTGGGCCGTACACGCTGACTTTGATAAATTTTTTGACACTCTGGATCAGGAAATTCTGCTGCGGCGCCTCCAGGAAAAAATTTCCGAGCCACCCGTCCTTAAACTTGTCCGCATGTGGCTGCGCATCGGGTCTATCGGCTCCCGGGGGACCTATGACGACACTGAAATGGGAGTAAGCCAGGGCGGCATCATGTCACCCCTGCTATCGAATATTTACGTCCATCCGTTGGACGTTTACCTCATCGACAAGGGCCACCGTTATATACGCTATGCCGACAACGTCCTTATCCTGGCCGACAGCCAGCCCCGAGGGGCAGAGGGTCTCAATGATTTAACCTATTTTTCCCAGGAAATGCTGAAACTGCGCCTTAATCCCGAGGCCAAGCCCCTGCGGCATGTGGCCGACGGTTTCACCTTCCTGGGCATACATTTTAAGGGACGGCAGCGGCGGTTGAGCGATGCCAAAATGGCCAAAATCCGACGTAAGATCGACTGGCTGACCAACAGACGGCAACGCCGGGACCTGGCGAAAAGTGTCGCCGACCTGCAGGAGGCTCTGGAAGGCATCCGGCGATATTACACGGTAGTTAATCCCCAGGCCCAGTTTCAACAACTGGAAGATTATCTGAAAAGCCGCCTCAGCCATCTGGTGGCAGAACATTTCCGCCGGGGGACGTGCAAAAAACTCAGTGATGCCGCGACGCCCCTGTCTGCCCTCACCTGGCTGTCCCGACCGGACCCCCAGGCTCAGGCCCAAAAAGCCCAGGAAGTGGCGAGGCTAGGTCGGGAAATGGGTCAGAAATCCAAAGCCCCGGCCGATGGCCCCGCCGTGACGCCACCCGCCCCTAAACCTCCTCCCCAACAGGGTGATAAAGCACGAGAATCCACCACCAGGTCTGTTTCCGGGCTGACCCCAATGTCTGTTCCTCCCACTGACCCTGTGGCCGCAGCCGCCCCGGACCGCGACCTGACAGAGGGGACTGGGCGTGCCGCCGCGACAGAGGCCACCATTCCCAGGAGCGAGGGGAAGGGGGATCAAACAGCGCAGTCTGTCCCCGCCGCCGCGGGGGCGGCGCCAACTCCCTCCGGCGCTCCCGAGACTCCTGCAACACCCCCCTGGGACGAGGCGCCACAGGCTGCCCTGGCCCGGGCGGATCAGGCCGTGGCCCGCAAAAAACGCAAATATATCAAAAAATTGGCTGTGGAAACAGAGGTAGCGGTTACCAGCCCCGGAAGTTTTGTGGGCAAACAGGGCGGGCGTCTGTTTATTCGCCGGGACCGCAAACAGGTCTATAGCATTCCCCTCATCAGGGTTCGAGGCCTGAATGTGCACAGCTCCGGGGTAACCCTTTCCAGCGATCTCATCAAAGCCCTGAGCGATAAGAAAATGTCCATTCATTTCTGCACCCCGGGAGGTGAACCCTATGCCATCCTGCACGCCCCCATCTCCCCCCAGGCGGAGTTGAGCCGATTCCAACTGACCGCCTCGCAAAACCAGACAGGTTTACTCCTGGCCAGAGAATTTGTCGAGGGCAAAATCCGCAATCAATTGAATCTGCTCAAATATTACCTCCGGTCTCGCCAGGCCGAGACCGACGACCGCTATGCCGCTCTCTTTCCGGAAAAATCGGCCCTGCTGCAGCGTAGCCTGAAAAAACTGGCAGAAATACCTTTGGGGGAAGACTATGATGCCGTGCGGGACCACCTGTTCGCCTTGGAGGGCCAGGCCGGAGCCGCTTATTGGGCCATGATCAAGACTTTGCTGGCCCCGGAGATCGACTACCCCGGCCGGGAACGGCGCGGCGCCACTGATCTGGTCAACTCTCTGCTGAACTATGGCTACGGCATGCTCTACCCCCGGATATGGCAAGCCCTGCTGCTGGCCGGCCTCAACCCCCATATAAGCTTTCTGCATTCCTTCCAGGATAATAAACCTACCTTGGCCTTTGACCTGATCGAAGAATTCCGCCCCCAGGTGGTGGACCGGGCCATCTTCAGCATGCTGACCCGGGGAGAAAAACTGACCCAGGAAAAATCGGGGGTTCTGCTGACTCTGGAGAGCCGACGCAAAGTCATCACCCAGGTCATAGAGCGACTGGGAACCTTGAACCCCTACCGCGGCCAGAAAGTTTCCTTGGAGGAGATCATCCGGCGGCAGGCCCGCCTGCTGGCCGGCCACCTGCAGGGCAAGAAACGCTACCGGCCTTTCCTCGGCCGCTATTGAGGCATTTACCACGCTGGACATCTTCAAACTTTTTGAAAATGGGGCAAAATAGGTTATTTTTATATTAATATCAATATGTAAGAACGAACAAAAGCCTGTTTTGGCCCTGGCCCGAAAAGTTTGAAGATCCCCCTTTCGGGGTTGGCCGCCAGGGGATCTTCAAACTTTTCGGTTTTGGCCCCTCAAGGCCAAAAAATCGCATCCAATTTTATAAACAAATCAATATAATAGCCATGTCCGAAAACAGATACAAGCTCACAAGCACCAAAAGTTTGAAGATGTCCCGTGGGGAAAAATCTTTTTGGGATCTTCAAATATTCCAATTATCT
>VGSX01000370.1 GCA_016874895.1 Deltaproteobacteria bacterium | reverse complement strand
AGATTTTCTCTCCAAAGGCGCTGAGGCGGTGGCTGGAAAAAAACCGGAGAAGCGGCGAGCCACGGCGGCGGATGCCTTCCGGGAGCTGATCATTGAGACTACCCGCAGCCTCAACCAGCCGACTGGCCTGATCATCGTCGACTCCCTGGATGAGGCCATGACCCAGGAAGGCGAAACCATCGTCGACGTGCTGGTGAAGCAGGCCCCGGATTTGCCTTCCTGGCTGCGGCTGGTGGCTACCACCCGGCCGGAAGACCCGATTCTCAGGCGCATCCGCACCCTAAATCCCCTGGAGTTGCCGGCGGCGTGCCCGGAAAATCTGCAAGACCTGGAGGAGTATATCAAAGCGCGGCTCGCCCGGCAGCCTTTCGCCGACTCGTTGGGGTCGGCAGCGGCCCAGACGGCCGACAAGATCATTTCCCTGGCTGCCGGTAATTTCCTTTATGCGCAACTTGTCCTAATGATCTGGAAAAAGGTGATTTAGCGGCCACCGATTTGGGGCGATTGGCTCCTGGGTTAGCCGGCTTCTACAGCAATGCCTTTAGCCGGGGGTTTCCTGATAAAGATGATTTTGCAGTTTCATTCGCCCCGCTGCTGCAGGTCCTGACCACGGCCCAGGGGCCGCTGTCTTTCCCACTGCTCCAGAGGGTGATGCAGATGCCGGCGGAACTGCTGAATCGCCGCCTGCTGCAACTGCGCCCTTACCTGCGGGTCTCTGGGGCCGGGGAGGAGGCCGGTTACTCCTTGTTTCACAAGTCTCTGCCGGATTGGTTGACGGACCGGGAGGAGGCCGGGGAGTATTGGTGCCAGGCCCAGGCTGGACATTCAAAACTTGCCGATTCCCTGAAGATCTCCTGGCAGGATGATGATTACGCCTTGCGCTACTTGCCGATCCATTTCCTGGGCGCCGGGCGCTGGGAGGAATTGGTGGATAAATGCCTGGCCCACTTCCCCTTTCTCATGGCCAAGTCCCGGGCGGGTCTGGTTGAGGGCATCCTGGAAGATTACCGCCTGGCCTTTGCCAAGCTGCCCCAGGAATGGCGAAAGAAGCTCATATATTGGGAGGCGTTTTTCCGGGAGCGG
Source organism: Deltaproteobacteria bacterium (assembly GCA_016874895.1). Classification (GTDB taxonomy): domain Bacteria; phylum Desulfobacterota; class Desulfobaccia; order Desulfobaccales; family Desulfobaccaceae; genus Desulfobacca. The sequence continues at coordinate 2,114 of VGSX01000370.1, read as the reverse complement.
GCCCATATCCTTAGAAGGGGCAATGACGAGTGGCCGGGCCATAAGATCCTGCTGCAACTGGCCATGGAGCACGCGGACGACAGCCCGGTGACCAAGGGCGCGGAAGAGTATCTGGCGGCGGGCCGAGCCTCCTGGCCCTGGCTGCGCCGGGAACGGCGCCCGGGGCAGGTGGGAATAGACCCCTGCCTGGCAGTCCTGGAGGGACATACAGATTCTATAAGAGGAATGAAGGCCTTACCGGCCGGGCGGGTACTCTCCTGGTCATGGGATAACAACCTGAGGCTCTGGGACCCACAGGGCCGGCCTTTGGCCGTCTTAAAAGGACATACCGAATGGGTCAAGGGAGCACTGGCCTTGCATGACGGGCGGCTCCTTTCCTGGTCATTGGATGAAACCCTGAGGCTTTGGGATAACGACGGTAGGCCCCTGGAGGTTTACCCGTTGGAGGAAGGAAAGCGGTTATATCCGGAGGAGCGAAAAGTGTATCTCGTAACTTGTGGAACCGCTTGGTTGTTCGGGAAAGCCAACTTTGCCTTCCTGGATAACCAAAAAGTCCCTCCTATCTGCTGGCATGGGGCCTCAGAATGCAAGGCATGGCTGTTGCGAACGGACGGCCGGGCGGTGGTCACCCAGGACAACGGCCAGGTCTGCTTACTCCAGACCTACCACGGCAACCGCCCCATCAGCCTCGACGACCTCGAAGCCATGGCCCCCGCTGGAGCCGGGCGTCATGAAAATTGCGATTCCGCTTGAGGTTTTCTAAATCTGGGACGCGGCTTGTTTCTCCAGAAAGCCGTGTTTTTTTAAGCGTTAAGCCAGCGAGAGGCATTACGAACTGATTAGGGGTAAAATAAAACAGCCTGGCGGCTCCCTGAGGAACCGCCGGGCTGTTTGGTTTGATCAAATAACCCTGGTTAATCTGACTTTTCTTACTTCTTCAACTGCCCGATGGCGGCCATCAGCGAGACGCTGGCAATAACAGCGCCCACCAACCAGATGATCACCTTAGTAAACATGGCTGACATCTTCTCAGTGAGGCGCAGTTCCAAAGCGGCCATTTCAGACCGAAGTTCACCTAGTTCAGACCGCATTTCGGTCCGGACGGCAACGATCTCTCCCCGCAATACTTCCCGGGTTTCCACAAGTTCGGTGCGCAAACCGGCCAGATCAGCCTTGGTGGCCAACTGGGCGGTCTGCATGTTGGCAATGATCCGAACCAGCGCCTTGCCTTGCTCGGAGCTGAATCCTACGGCCTGCAATTCTTCTACCGCTTCAAAATCCAGCTTTGGCATAGCCATCAACCTCTCTTTAAATTAATAAGATAATTAAACAATTCTGTCAAGTATATTGTGCTCTTAGGAGCTTTGAGGCGTCCCGAGCAGCACATCCGCCCAATCCCAGGACTTTTTGCCTGCCGGGCGCTGGGGTATCTTGATCCGCACCCGGCGGCCTTCCTTGACCAGGCGCTCCGCCAGCCGCGCCGCGGCTTTGAGGCCCGTCTTGGACTCGTCGTTATCGGCCCAGACGGTCACCCGCCTGGCAACCGGCGGCAGCTTCACCTTTTCCAACAGGCAGGCCGAGGTGGTGGCCCAGCAGGACGGGAAACCGTCCCACCTCGCCGCCTTCCTCATAATAAGGCAGGTCCGGGTGCAGCCTTAAGCCGGGCACGTCAAAGACCGTGATGCCCCGGCTGGCCAGATACCGCCGAGCCGGTCCGTCCTCGGGGCGGCCAACTTTTCCTCCCAGGGAGGCGGGCCGGTGTCCGGGGTTTCCGATGGGGGGCTCGCGGTAACCGCCGGGGCCGGCTGGCCCTGGAGGCGCTGGATCAGGCCGTAAATCAGGCGGCGGGGGGCTTTCCGCACGGTTTCCAAGTGTTGCAATTGCTCCGACACCGGCTGGCCGTCGGGTTCCAGGAAGATCCAGGCGTGCCGGCCTTTAAAGCCGGAATCTTCCAAATAGAGCGGCAGTTCGTGGCTGGCGGCCGCGTCCAGACCTCCCGGGCCTTGTCGTGTTCCCCCAGGTCCACCAGGATTTCCCCCCAGCGCTGGTAAGGGAGCGGGTCATCGGGGAACTTTTTGGCCAGCGCGGCCCAGCAGTGGGCGGCCCGGTCCAGC
>VGSX01000369.1 GCA_016874895.1 Deltaproteobacteria bacterium | reverse complement strand
CGGATCTTATGCGGCCCGCTATGTCGCCAAGAATGTTGTAGCCGCGGGACTGGCGGACAGGGTGGAGTTCCAGATCGCTTACGCCATCGGGCGGCCGGAGCCGATGTCCATTCGGGTGGACACTTTCGGTACCGGGAAATATCCGGACGAGAAGATTGAACAGGCAATCCAGGAGGTATTCGATTTAAGGCCAGGGATCATCATCAGGGATCTGAATTTGCGTCAGCCGATTTACCGGAACATTGCCGCTTATGGCCATTTCGGCAGGCCGGAGTTGAAATTGCCCTGGGAAAAGACCGATAAAGTGAAAGAATTAAGAACAGCGATAGCGGGGAGCTCTGGTTGAACCTTTGTGGGGGAAACCGCCTGGGTTTCCCTGGCCCCATAAGATCGCCAGAGCTGTAATGCACTGTTTGGGGTAACGGTAATTGCGAGCCCAGCGAGGGTAGCGTATTCTAACGGGTGGAAGTCTGCCGGTAGGCAGGGTAAAAGCCAGGGTCCTGCCGAGGCGGGATAGTTCGGATGGCAGGGGGGCGCTGTTAAACAGGTGAATCATTCCGGAAGGTTTATCGAAAAAGAATCACGGTGCCAGGCATCGAAGATGACTTTGGGGTTACCCATTTAAAGGCATCTGTTAAAGGAAATACTATTCCATGAGCAAGAAAGTGGATGTGAGATTCCGTTGGATGGGAAGGAAATAGCAGACAGATGAAACAAACCGATCTTGATATTCTTTTACGAGAAGGAGAGGGGCCCATGTTGGAGTATAAGGAGTCCTTTTCTCCCTCATTTGCCAGGGACCTTGCCGCCTTCGCCAACAGTTCAGGTGGGAAAATCCTTCTGGGAGTCCGTGATGATGGAACAGTGGTCGGGGTCAGAGATAGTAATCAACTGCGAGCACAAATCCAGGATATCGCGAGGAACTGTGATCCACCGATAAAGATTCTGGTTGAGGCTGTTGTGGGTAAGGTAATGGTCATCACTGTTCGAGAAAGTGAGGGCAAGCCTGTCCAATGCCGTGAGGGGTTTTTCTGGCGACAGGGAGCAAGCACCCAGAAACTTTCACGCGACGAAATACGGGATTTTTTTCGCAGTGAGGGGGCCATTCGGTTTGATTTAGCGGTCTGTCCAAAATTCCGCTATCCCGAAGACTTCGACCAAGAAAAATTTGATGCCTGGGTCAGCCAAAGCCGCATCACCCCAAGAAGGAAGATTGATGATATCCTGGTCAATATTGAGGTTGCCGAGCGTGCCGGGAAGCGTCTCGTTTTCCGGAACGCAGGGGTTCTCTTTTTTGCTAAAGATGTAAGGCATTTCTTCCCACATGCATATATCACTTGCCTTCTTGCAAAGGGAACTAACAAAGTTGACATTCTGGATCGTAAAGATTTTGCCGGTGGCCTGGTAAATGACATTGAGGAAAGCCTCCGTTTCATTGAGAGGAACACGCGAACCGCCTACCTTATTGAAAAGTTAAGACGCGAAGATGTGCCCGAGTATCCCATGCGGGCCTTGCGCGAAGCTGTTACAAATGCTGTCATGCACCGGGACTACTTTGAAGTTGGGGCAAATGTATTCGTTGAAATCTACGCCGACCGGATTGAGATCAGCAACCCCGGAGGCTTGCCAAAGGGGTTGAGCAGAGAAGAACTCGGAACTCGCAGCGTGAGAAGGAATCCGCTCATCGCTGATCTTCTTCATCGCATCGCCCTCATTGAGAAGGCAGGCACCGGTATTCGGCGCATATTAGAGGATGCAAGGCAGCATAAATGCCCCGAACCAAAATTCAAAGTTAATGGATTTTTCACTGCCACCTTCTGGCCAAACGCCGAAATAGCCCGTAAAGTTACCCCGCAAGTTACCCAGCAAGTCACCCCGCAAGTTACCCAGCAAGTCATAGCAGTTCTTGAATCTGCCCGGACAGCCCGAACTCGGGAAGCATTGCAGAAGGTAGTTGGTATAAAAGACCGTGAACACTTTCGCAAGACATACATCGAACAATTGCTTGTGGCTGGCTGGCTCGAGATGACGATACCAGAAAAACCACGAAGCTCAAAGCAGCGCTACCGGACAACTGATCTGGGGCGTAAAGTGCTGGCCCAAAAGAGTGGAGGATAATAGGCTTCAGAGATTGAAATATCAGAGACTACACTTATTGGCCAGCGCGTACAGGGTCAGGCAATCGTAATAAAGTATTGACATTGGGTAGGATTCTGCCATAATGGGTTGCCATGGCACGCAAACCACGTGTACACTACCCCGGCGCTTTGTATCATGTCATTGCCAGGGGCAATCACCGCCAGGACATCTTCCTTGACGATAAGGATCGGACAGCCTACCTATTTTATCTCTCCGAATGCAAATCCAGATACAACATTCAGCTTTATGCATATGCCCTCATGAAGACTCATGTTCACCTGCTTCTCGAAGTGGGCCGGATTCCTTTGAGCAGGTTCATGCAGTCCGTTTTGTTTCGGCATGCCCGTAATTTCAACAGGCGATATGGTCAAGTGGGACATCTTTTCCAGGGGCGATACAGGGCGATCCTGTGCGATCAGGATACTTATCTCCTGGAATTGGTGAGGTATATTCACTTGAACCCGGTGCGAGCGGGGGTTGTAAAAGATCCTGAAGAATACCTATGGACGAGTCACCTTAGCTATCTGACGAAAGGGGAAAAGAATCTGGTGGATACCGATCTGGTATTGGGGCAATTTGGGGGGAGTCAATCGGTTGCGAGGAGGAAATACCTGGAATTCATGTTGGAGGGGCTCGATGGAGGGCATGAAAAGAAGTTTTACGAGGTGAAGGATCAGCGGTATCTTGGAGAGGTGGAATTCATCAATCGGATTGAGGACGAGAAAAAGAGGGCAGAAAGAGTGATTTATGAGATTCCCATTGGGATCATTGCAGCAGAGGTGAGCAGGGCCAATGGTATTACAAGAGACCGTCTGTATTCCCTGAGTCGCGAACGGAAGGGGGCCCGTGGTAGGGGAATGGTTGCGTATCTGGCGAGGGAACTGACGGGGGAGACGGTGAAGGATATTGCGGTGCATTTTCGGAGGAGTCCAATGCGGATAAGCCAGGCGATCATTGAGATTGAGGAAGGGCTCCGTCACGACGGATCTCTTAAAAGGGTTATGAACCAGTTGGAGCAGGATCTGACCAAGGAGGCCAAGAGGAAATACTTTATTACGATTGCCTGAC
>VGSX01000368.1 GCA_016874895.1 Deltaproteobacteria bacterium | reverse complement strand
GCCGCCGGCGTCCTTGATGCGCTTGGGCCAGGTCACCACCATGCCGGTACGGGTGCCGCCCAGGTGCGAGGCGATCTGTTTGACCCAGCGGTAGGGCGTGTCCATGGCAAAGGCCCAGGGCACGGCAAAGTGGTTATAGGTCTGGTCCGTGCCCCAGACCGGGATCATAGGCAGCATCTGCTCCACGGTGAAGGCGAAGCCGTTGAAATAGGCGACCTCGTTGGGCGTGCCGTGCATGGAGCCTTCGGCGCTCATGCCGTTGTCGCCGCAGACGAAGATGATCAAGGTGTTGTCCATTTGCCCGAGCTTCTCGATGGTCTCGATGACGCGGCCGATCTCGTGATCCGAGTAGGCCATGTACGCGGCCCAGACATCGATCTGGCGGAGATAGAGCTTCTTCTGGTCGGCGGTCAGTGAATCCCACTTGGGCAGAATGTCCGGCCAGGCCGGCAGTTTGGCGTTGGCGGGAATGACCCCGAGTTTCTTCTGGTTTTCGAAAATGCGCTCCCGCACCTTCTCCCAGCCCTCATCGAAGAGCTTCAGGGCGCTGATCTTGTCCACCCACTCCTTGGTGGGATGGTGCGGCGCGTGGGTGGCCCCCGGCGCATAGTGGATGAACCACGGGCGCTTGGGATCGGTGGCGACCTGGCGGTTGAGGTACTCGATGCAGTCATCGGCCATGGCGGTGATCAGGTTCCAGCCGGGCTTGTCGTTATAGGGATGGATCGGCGTCATGTTGCGGAACAGGTTGCCCGGCTGCCACTGGCTGGTGTCCCCGCCCACGAAGCCGTAAAAGTAATCATAGCCGAGTCCAATGGGCCAGTTCTTGAACGGCCCGGCCGGGGTGGCTTCCCAGATGGGGACATTGTGGTTTTTGCCGAACCAGGCGGTGAAGTAGCCGTTCTCCTTCAGGGTCATGGCCACGTGCGCCGATTCGGGACCCGTGACGGTGTCATACCCCGGGTAGCCCACCGCGCCTTCGGCAACGTCGCCGAAGTTAACGGCGTGGTGATTGCGCCCGGTGAGGAGCGCCGCCCGGGTGGGCGAACACAGGGCGGTGTTGTGCATCTGCGTGAAGCGCAGGCCCTGTTTGGCGAGTTTGTCCACCGTCGGCGTGGGCACGACCCCGCCGAAGGCCGAGTTCGAGCCGAAGCCGGCGTCGTCAATCAGGATGAGCAGCACGTTGGGCGCCCCGGCCGGAGGTGAGATGTTCGGCGGCCAGGCCGGCTTGCTGTCAATCAGGTTCGGCATGATGGTGCCGGTAAAGGGTGGGGTCGGGGTGGGCAGCACCCGGGAGTTGGGAAACTCCCGTGCCGCTGGCGAGCCAGGGCTGCCTCCGGTGACGATGGGGTAGCCGGTGGGTGCCGAGGGCACCTCGGCGGCCGGCGGCGTCGCCGGTTTCGGTTTCGCCGCCTGCTGGGCCAGGCCCGGGCCGGCCCCGATAACCGCAGCCGCGGCCAGGACGCCCCCCACCACGGCCCAGGTGCGGGCCTTACTTCGGTTTACGGGTTGTGATGGATCCATGTCTCTCTCCTTGGTTAATGTTTAGCTGGCTATCAGTCTTGACATCAAGTGCTTGATGTTTTATCATCAAATTGAAAAAAACCTTAGCGTCCGTGCTTCGGGAGTAAACCATGCGCACAACTGTCGATCTTGCCGAAGATGTCCTTCTGGCAGCCAAGGAAATTGCCCGGCAGCAGGGTAGCACCCTTGGCCGGGTGCTCTCGGATCTGGCCCGCCAGGCCTTGACCCGGCAGACCTCGGTAGCCACCAAACACGGGCTGCCGCAATTTCCGGTCCAGCCGGATGCCGGCGTCGTGACCCTGAATGTGGTCAATCGTCTCCGGGATGAATCGCCATGACCACGTATCTTCTGGACGTCAATCTGCTTTTGGCCCTGAGCGATCCCATGCATGTTCATCATCAGCCGGCGCATCGCTGGTTTGGAGATAAAGGTCAGCACTCCTGGGCCACCTGTCCTCTCACCGAAAACGGCTTTATCCGCGTGGCCAGCCACCCGAATTACCCCAACCGGCCAGGGGAGGCGCCGGCTGTTCTTGGCATCCTCCGCCAGCTCTGTGAGGCCCCGGGCCATCAATTCTGGCCTGATAGTATCAGCATCCTGCAAGTCCTTGCAGCCGAGGCGATAATCACTCAGGCTCACATCACCGACGTGTATTTGCTGGGACTGGCCGTACATCGCAAAGGCAAACTGGCAACGCTCCATCAGCGTCTCCCCTACCAGGCTGTTCGTGGCGGCCGCGACGCCCTTGAACTTATCATTCCTTGATATAGTCCAAAGACCCTTGATGTTACTCTCCTTGCTCTTGCATCCTCTCCAACAAATACCCCAGCGTGCCCTCAGCCAGCAGCAGATCCTTGAGCCGGGCCAAGCCGCCGCCCTCCTCCAGTTCGGCCCGCAACTCCTCTACACTCGTGCCAAATTCCGTTGCCTTATCTTTTATACGCGCCTCGACGTCCGCCTCGTCTACCTCGATACCCTCCTCCCGGGCAAGGCGCTTCAGGATGAGCATGAGCTTGACCCGCTCCGCGGCCTGCCGGACTTCGCTTTCCGATTCAAAGTCTGTCTGGCCCTCAAAAACCAGTTCTTCCCGCACCATCTGCCATGGGACGTGAAAATCAACTAACTCCAGCAACTGCCGGGACAGTGCCCCCTGCGGATCATCGGCTTCCAAAACCCCGGCGCCCCAGGACCGGTAATCCGGCAGTTCAAACTCTGGTAGAGGGAAAAAGCGGGCTGCAAAACGAAAACTTCCCCCCTTTTCCCACGTAACCTCCGAGACCTCCACCGGCCCTGCCGCCTCCGCCCCTGCTTCCGCCAGCGCCTGGCGGCACAGCCGTTTGGCCACCTGTTGGGTCAACTGCTCCCCGATCTCCCGCCGGAACCGCTGCGCCACCACCTGCCGGGGCACCTTGCCCGGCCGGAAGCCCTTCAGCGGCCGCCGGGCGTAGGCCGCCACCAGGTCGTCATAATCAGGCGCGATTTCTGCCCAGGGAACCTCGATCTGCAGTCGGCTATAGCCGTCTTCCTGGGAAATGACCTCCCACTTCATGCCTTCTTCTCGGGTCTCCAGTACTCTGCGGCCGGCGCCACGGTCTCCTTCACCACCGGGAAGCCCAGGCTGTGGACAATTCGTTGGAGGTGCGGATCGGCATGCCGGAAAAACCGCTGCCAGCCCCGACATAAATAATTCAACCCT
>VGSX01000367.1 GCA_016874895.1 Deltaproteobacteria bacterium | reverse complement strand
GAATAAGTATTTGAATTTAATGCATTAGCTGACGGCTGTAAGCTAACCGCTAGATACGTATCTTAATTATAATCATCTTGGATCGTCAAAAGGCAATTTTCAACAAATAATTTTGGGATAAAAAAATCCCCGGGCCGGGCCTCTTGGGGAATCGTTGCCAAACTCGCTCTCTGGCCTTAGATTATACTCATTATGATTATCGAAAACGCAGCAGGCGCCTATCTCGGCCCGACGCCCCGGCTGTTGTCCGCCTTCAGGCTGACCAAGACTGACCCCCATTACGATGTCCTGGAGAATGACACAATCCGCCTGATTCTCGGGAAGTGCTCCCGTCTGCCGGATGACGAAGACCCGACCGCGGGCCGCTTTGGCATTGATTTTCACCGGGCCCTGCCCCCTTTTACGGGCCCCTCGGGTTTTACCTGTGATTGGGGAGAGGGTCCCTTTCCGGTTAACGCCTTTAATTTTGCCCGGTTCCTGCCCCGCACCATCAGATTCCGGCAATTCACCGCCAACCTGGCCTTTGCGGCCCAGACCCCGGCGGAGTATGAGGCCAAACGACGGGTGTACGAAGATTTCTACCGGCAGATTTACGGCGCCAGCCAACCGCTGGTGGTGGCAGTGCCCCATTCCGGCCCGGTGTACCGTCCCCCGGATGAGTATCATCCCTTTCCGGAGTCGGAAATCGATGCCTGGACCGCCCGCCTGGCCGTGCGCTTGGACCCTCCCCGGCTCGGGAAAACCTCTCCCCTCCTGGTTTCCCTGCACAGCACGGATTATTTCGGCGTGCTGCTGGACATCGGCGATTTCGGTCTGCCCAGCAACCGCCACCTAGCGGAAATCGTGGAAAAATTAAATACCGCCTTCGCCGAGGAATTAGCCGCAGTGGAGCCCGCCTATCGGGAGCATGCGACTTCCTACACCCAGCTCCGCCTCCAGTGGAAACAGCAACGCTGGGGCGCTCTCACCCCGGAACATCTGGCTAATATCTCCACGGCCTCCCGCTTTGAAGTTATGATGCTGGATCGGATTATCGGCGATTGTATCAGGCCGGAGGAGCGGTTTACTTATGATGGTTTGTGTCGGGGGGTGGAGGCTTACTGGTCCCGGGGGAATAGGGCGCGCCTTTCCCTGAATGGCGTCTTTTCCGGTCGCAAGACGGCCAACCTCCTGAACCTGGAGGAAAACCTGCCCCAGGCCGGGTTTCAGAGCGCGGTCCAGGTGGAGTGCTCCCGCTTCCTGGCCCAGCACCATCCCCGGTTGGCTGCGGCCATCATTGGCCGGTTGGTGGAATTGATGTCGGAGAGGTGAGCTGTGGGGGCGGTTCGCGAACCGCCCCTAAAGACTCGGCGGGCGTGAAGTTTAGGCTTATTGGGGCTGGTCTGGGTTATTCTGCCTCTTTTGGCGTTGGGGTGGCGGTCCCTGCCGCGGCTGGGCCGGGGGCGGAGCCTGCCGGACCATGGGTGGCGGCGGCTGCATCGGCGGTGGGGGGTGGACGGCTACAGCCTGCCGGGGTGGCCTCAGGTGAGGCTGGCGGGGCATTTCCTGCTGCCGGCGTTGCTGCCGGGCCATTTCGGCCTGCCGCCGCTGCTCCTCCTGCATCTGCTGCTGTTGGCGGGCCTGCTGCTGCTCCTGTTCCAGGTGTATCCGGGCCTGGTGCTGCTGCCGGGCCGCTTCCAGCCGCTGTTGCTGACGGCCTATCTGCTCTGGATCGGCTCCCGGGGGATCCGGAGCGACTCTCCTTCCCTGCCGCAGCCGCGGGTTTTCTAGGGGTGCCTGCCCCTCGTCCCCCTGCACCCGGCGATCCGGGGGAAGCTGCCTCTGGGGTGGCGTGAAAATCGGGGGTTGGTTCCTGGCTTCCGGGGGAGGCCCCGGGGCGGCTAAGGGCGGCGGGCTGCTGCCTCTAGCTTCCTGCCTCATCCGACGCCGTTCGGCCTCTGCTGGCGGTCCAGCGGGCGGGCCGATAACACTGGCCCTTTCGGGCGGCGGCACCATCTGGAAGTTTCCCGGTGGACGGGACCGGTCCGGGGGTTGGACCATCGGTCCGGGAGGCTGATTGACATGAGGCGGGGGGCCGGGAATAGGCTGCCTCGCGGGGCGATTATCCCCGCAATCGGCATTGGGCGACAACCTTTCAGCCGGCTGCTGGTGCCGCGCCGCCGGCGCCGGGATGGCGTCGGGGCGGTTAAGTCTTACCCTTTCCCCCCGGTGGTAAGAGGCCGGCCGGACATGGACCTGCTGACTCTCCACTGCCACCGGCCAGACCTCCCGCCAGGCCGGGTGCTTATGTTTCAGGTGCGGCGGGGGCAGGGCGTTCCGCAGCTGCGCGGGATGGCAATGTTTACCCGGGCGGTTCACATTGATATTCTTCACCTTGGTCACCCGGGTGATATAAGTGACCGGCGGTCCCCAGTTGTAACAGGCCCGGGGCGCATAACTGGGATAAACGTAGTTGGTGACATAGACGGTGCGGGCGTAAATAGTAGGACTGTATCGCGAGGAGGCCAGTACCCCAGCCCTGGCATAAGAATACGCCGGGTAATAGGGCATACCCCAACCCTGGAGAAAATCGGCCGCCTGGGTGAAGATCCAGTACTGCGGTAAGATCCGGGAATAAGCCGAACCATAGCCATATTGACCCGACGTCGGGGCATAACCGCCTCCGGCATAGTTATCCGGATAATAATTGTCTGAGCCCGAGAAGTCCGAGGGCGGCACCGGCGCCCAGCCCACATGCTCATCACTGGTGCGCCAGGTCACGGTATGGGGGTACCAGGTGCGCCCGGGAATCCACACCCAGCCGTGTTCGTTGGTGGGCAGCCAGTTGCCGTAGTGGTAGGTGGCCCACCCCCAGGGTTCATCGGTTTCAAAGATATACCCATTCTCCGTGGGCACCCAGCGGCCGTTGGTATAGGGCCGCCAGTCCCGATCAACCCGGCCGGGCCGCCAAACCTGGCCGTATTGGCCATAGGTCAGCCACTGGCCCAAACCGGCCAGGGCCTCCTGGAACAGCGCCGCATCCTCGGGAGCGGCGTGGGCCGGTGAGGTTCCCAACCCTGGCAGGCCCAGGGTCAGCAGCCCCATGATAAGGACGAGAGCTGGAATGGACATCGGCTTAGAGGCCATGATTCCTCTCCTTTATGGTTTTTTTTTTCGGGCAGGGCGCCTCACCCGGCGGCATTGATCTTTCCTAGAACACCGCGGCCGGAAGAGAATGCCTGATGCCCTCCCCGCCGGGCCCTCCTTCCCGGGGACTAATGGACGCAATGA